>JBAXTC010000058.1:0-19004 GCA_037130375.1 Verrucomicrobiota bacterium
CCGTCGCTTACGAAGAGGTGCCGTCCTCCCGCTGGAGCCGTCGCTTTCTGCTCAGCCGCGCGCTGCTTCGCGGCCAAAATACATTTCGGCACCCGAAACACCGCGCCCGCAACCTGCTCAAATCGGCCATCGCGGTTCCAGGTTATGCCTTGGCCTTGCCGGTGCTGCTGTTAGCCGGCCATCACTACTTCATGCGCTACCTCGTCAAGATGGCCGATCACGTTGGCCGGTTGCTCGCTGCCGCCAGGCTGAATCCCGTCCGCGAACGCAGAATGTAGCCGTCGTCCGTCACTCAACTATCAACCATCAACTCCCAACCAACTTTCAACTAGCTGACGCGCGTGCTTCCCAAACTCATATTGCTGGTCTCGCTTGGCCTCTTTTGGTGGCTAATCAGGCGGGACATCCGCCAGCGGGAGGGCCTCTCCCCGGCCATCTGGATTCCCACCCTCTGGGTGGGAATCATCGCTTCACGAAACCTTTCCGCCTGGGTCGGATTTGGAGGCGCAGCAGACACCCTTGATGGCAGCCCGGTTGATCGGCTCTTCTTCCTGGTAATGATCGTTGCCGCAGGTATTGTGCTCCAGCGGCGCGGGATACTTTGGTCGTCGGTCTTTCGGAATGGCTGGCCGGTTTTTCTATTTTACGGTTTCTTGCTGATCAGCGTGCTTTGGGCTAACTCCCCGTTTAGCTCTTTCAAGCGATGGTTTAAGGAATTTGGCAACATTCTCGTATTGCTTGTGATCCTCACCGAGGCTCACCCCTTACTGGCCTGCCGGGCAGTATTTGCTCGCTGCGCATACGTGCTCATTCCGCTCTCGGTGGTCTTTATCCGTTACTTTCCGGATTTGGGGCGGCGCTACAGTGAGCATTCCGGTGAACTCGAGCCGATTGGAGTTACCTTCCAGAAGAACTCTTTGGGCGTCATGGTGCTCACCTGCGCGTTCGTAATGCTTTGGGATTGGTTTGAGCTCCAGTCAAACCGCCACTTTAAAATCAAGAGCGAGAGGCGAACAGATAATATCCTGCACCTCGTCGTGCTTTTGATGGGAATTTACCTGCTGTATCTTTGCGACAGCAAGACTTCAATCGTGTGCATGGCGCTCGGCGGTTGCATCCTTCTGGCCACGCGCTCGCCTTTGTTTCGCAGCCGGTTGAGTATGATTGGAGGCTGCACGCTGGCGGCATTAGTTGGGTTCTTCGTGCTGGACCAGCTTTTTGGGTTTAAGGAAGCCGTGGTGCATGCCTTGGGACGCGACATGACGTTCACCGGGCGGACCGATGTCTGGCGAGAGCTTCTGGGCGTGCATACCGACCCAATCCTCGGAACTGGATTCATGAGCTTCTGGGACGACAAGGGCTACCGTTCCATGTTGCCAGAATGGGTGGCCTTTTCCGCGCACAATGGCTATTTAGATGTTTATCTTGCCGGGGGCTTTGTGGGCGTTTTTTTCCTGGCGCTTATGGTGCTCGCGACGGGCTTGCGCATCAATAGCGCGTTGGCCTGGGGCGAAGATTATTCCGTGGTCCGCTTTGCCATCTTTGTGGTCGCGCTCATCGCAAATTTCTCAGAATCGAATTTTGCCTGTATGACCCCGGTGGGATTCCTGTTTTTGTTGGCAGCGATTGGATACGCGGACACAGCCGCGTCCGGCCAAACGGTGTCTGAACCGGTTCTTGGAGATCGCCGGGCGGGGGAATCAAATCTGGAAACGGGAGCATCAGTCGTTTTCTGAACCTTAGCCACACATGGACCAGCGAATTTGCCCCCGAATCATCCAAACCGCCCGGAGCCGCGATCTGCCGCTCTTGGCCCGCGCGGTCGTTGCAAATCTGAGGTCTCTGAACCCCGGATTTGAATACCAGTTCTTCGACGATGAAGATGTCAACGCTTTCATTCGAAACGAGTTTCCGCAGCATCGGGAGATCTTCGAGGGCTTTCCTTTCCGCATTCAAAAGTATGATTTCTTCCGGTACCTCGCGGTATTTCGTCTCGGCGGCTTTTACTTTGATACCGATGTTTTTCTGGCCGAAGGCTTGGACGAACTTTGCTTGCACTCCTGTGTGTTGCCCTTCGAGGAATTGACCCTGAGCCGCTACTTGCGCCGGCGTTGTGCGATGGACTGGGAAATCGGGAATTACGCCTTTGGGGCCGAGGCAGGGCATCCTTTTCTGGACGCCGTGATTCAGAATTGCGTTCGAGCCCAACGCGATCCAGCTTGGGTAAAACCGATGTTGAAGGGCATTCCCCACCTCTTTCGATCTGAATTTTACGTATTGAATACCACCGGTCCTGGCTTGCTTTCGCGGACGTTGGCGGAGAATCCAAATCTGGCTCAAGATGTGACTGTCCTTTTCCCGGAGGACGTTTGCGACGACCGGTCCTGGCACCAATTCGGGAAGTTCGGGGTCCATGCGATGGAAGGTTCCTGGCGAACACGAAGCGGATATCTGCGCCGACGCCTGGGGAATCTTTGGGAAGCCTGGGTATCGCGCAGGGGAATGGCCGAGAGCCGGCGGCTCGGGAAGACCCGGGCTTTCGTGGGCAATGCGGTCAAAGGAACAGCCGTCGAATGGCGAGTCTCCGTTCGGTGTAGCGCAGGCGTCTCGCCTGCGAGTCCCGGACGGGTCCCGCCGCCCGCAGCGAACGGGCACCCGGGCGAGACGCCTGCGCTACCTTGATGCTCGCTACCCGGTTCACTGGCTTCTGGACCAGGTTCCCCAAGCCGCTCCAACGCCGGCTGGCGCGCTGGCTGGGCCAGCGTCCATGTTTGGTCCGGCCTGGCTTTCCGATCGTCTCATTCACATTTGATGACTTTCCCCGGTCAGCCCTGCTCCAGGGAGGCACCATCCTCCGAGAGCAGGGCTTTGCCGGCACCTACTACGCCTCTTTTGGGCTCATGGGAACGAAGACGCCTACGGGCGAAATCTTCTCGCGTGAAGATCTGCCGGAATTTGTCCGACAACAGCATGAGTTGGGCTGTCATACATTTGATCATTGCGACGCCTGGGATACCGCCCCGGCTGATTTTGAAGCCTCCTCCCTCCAGAACCGTCAAGTCGCGGCGCAGGAGTTGCCGGCCTCGAAGCTGGCCAGCCTTTCCTATCCCATCAGTTATCCGCGACCGCAGACGAAGCGCCGAAGCGCCAAACACTACGATTGTGCCCGGGGCGGAGGGCAGACGTTTAATACCGGGACAGCGGACATCAATTACTTGAAGGCATTCTTTATCGAGCAGAGCAGAGACAATTTCGGCGCCATCCAACAAATCATCGACGAGAGCGCCCGCGTGAATGGGTGGCTCATTTTTGCCACGCACGATGTGTGCGATGCGCCAACTCGCTTCGGATGCACCCCGGGGCTGTTTGACAAGATCGTCCACTCTGCCGCCTGGTCCGGCGCGACGGTGCTGCCCGTCCACCAGGCGCTTCAGCGCATCGTACAGTCGTAAAAGGCGAGATGGGGAGAACCCTGGCCCGAAAATGTGAGGCATGAGGCCAACGAACTCGGGGTCGGCTCCCAAAATCTTGAACTCAAGCTTGGAAACAACTACAGCTAGCACTCAACGTCCGGCCCCGGCTTCCGCCGTGCTTCCCGCCGCATCCACACGCATCGACGCACTCGACTGGACTAAAGGTGCGCTCATCCTGTTCATGGTCGCCTATCATGCCATCAATTATTCGACGTTCCGTCCGCTGGCCTTTCGGTACCTCGCGTTCCTTCCGCCATCTTTTATTCTGATCACAGGTTTCCTGGTTGGCCAAGTGTATGCGGCGAGGTACGATCTGCGAACTTGGAAGCCCTACGTGCGGTTAGCAATACGGGGATTCAAGCTTCTCCTGATTTTCTTAGTTCTTAACATTACCCACTGTATCCTGCTCGAGCGCGGCGTTGCTGACGGGCTTTTGGAATTTGGCGACCGCTCAGCAGCCATTTTTGTTTCAGGGAATGGCCGGGAAGGGATATTTGAAGTGCTGCTGCCAATCTCCTATTTTCTCATGCTGGCGCCGTTGCTGCTATGGCTCCGCAGCCGGGATCCTAGATTCGTCGCGCTTTTCGGGGCGGGTGTATTCCTCATCTGTCTGTTGTTGGAATTGAATGGTAAGTCCTCCAATAACTTGGGGTTACTGAGTGCTGGCACCCTCGGGATGACCCTCGGTCTCATAAGCCTGGACTCGCTTGATGCTTTCGCTCGGGGCGGGCTCATCCTGGCTTTGTTCTTGTACTTAGCATACCGCCTCTGCAGCTTTCTCTGGGGTGAGACGTATCCAGTTCAGATGTTCGGAGCGACGGCAAGTGTCCTCGTGTTGTATTGCTACGCCGTTCGACTCGACACAGAGGCGTGGCCAGGAAGACAGTTGGTTCTTTTGGGCCAATACTCGCTACTTGGATATTTGGCTCAAATCGCTTTGCTTCAAGCGGTCATCAAGATAGCTGGAGGGAAACCGCAACACTCATCCGGTGTAATTATTATGGCATTGGCTACTGCTGTGTTCCTTTTCATTCTAATCAAGGCACTTCATGTGGTGCGCCGGCGGTCTCGGATTTCAGATTTGGCTTACAAGGCAGTTTTCGCGTGAGGCTGATACGGGGTACTTGCGGCTTGCCTCCGTTGACCAAGGGCATACTTATCGCTACGAGCATGAAGATCGCTTATCTGGTTTTCGCATACAGTAATCCCCAACTTCTTCGAAGAGAGATAGAAGCACTTTCCTCGGTAGATTCGGCTTTCTTTGTGCATATCGACAGAAAGAGCAACCTCCAGGAATTCTCCGGGATCAAAGGGAACAACGTATTCTTCCTCAACGACCGAGTGACCGTGTATTGGGCTGAGTTTTCCGGCGTGAAGGCGATAACGAAGTTGATTTTGCATGGGATTAAAGCAGAACAGAAATTCGACTATTTCGTGCTTTTGAGCGGGAGCGAATACCCCCTGAGGAGCGTGGAATATATCCACAAATTCTTCGAAGCGAACAACGGGCAGGAGTTCATGGATGTCGTGAAGATTCCCAACCTGCAGGCCGGCAAGCCGTTATCCCACATCAATTCCTTCCGGGTGCCATCCAGCAAGCCTGCCCTTCAGCTAATCGTGAAGGCGTTGTCACGGATGGGCGTAGTACGACGCGACTATCGGAAACATTTTGGGGACCTGGCGCCTTATGGCGGCCATACTTGGTGGGCTCTTACCCGAGGGGCTTGTGAGTACATAATCGAGTTTATCGATCAACATCCGAAACTTGTAAGGTATTTCGAGTATGCTGCACAACCGGAGGAGACTTTCTTCCACACCATTCTAGGGAATTCTTCCTTCAAACTCCGATTCCGCAGGAACCTGCTTTACGAGGACTGGTCTGCCGGCGGAAGACGTCCAGCCATGATCAGCGAAAAGCACTTAGCCATTTTTGCGGCACAAAAGCAGGTCTGGCTCGGCGACGTCTTCGGCGCGGGTGAGGTGCTTTTCGCGAGGAAGTATTCTGACGAGAATCTAGGCACTGTGGATGAGGTTGATAAGCTAGTCAAGACTAAGGGCGACTTCTGACGCGCACTGGGTTTTCGGACGCTATCGCCTTGGATTCACGCGCTAATGCTGTTTAACTCGCTCCAATTTGCGGTCTTCTTCCCGCTCGTGGTGGCGCTATTTTTCAGCCTGCCTCAGCGGCAGCGCGTGCCGATGCTCTTGACCGTCAGTTGCGTTTTCTACATGGCCTTTATCCCGGCCTACATCCTTATCCTGTTCGTTACCATCGGCATTGATTACGTCGCTGGAATATACCTCGAAAAGTGCCGGGGAACGGCTCGCAAAGCGTTGCTCGTCCTGAGCATACTCTCTACCTGCGCAGTGCTGTTCGTCTTCAAGTATTTTGATTTCTTCACCAGCAATTTCGTCGGCGTGGCGAACCTCGTTGGGTGGCAGCTTTCCAAGCCGCTCATCCACATCATCCTCCCCATCGGCCTATCCTTTCACACCTTCCAAAGTCTGAGCTACGTGGTCGAGGTCTATCGTGGCAAGCAAAAGGCTGAACATGATTTGGTAACCTACGCGACTTACGTGATGTTCTTCCCGCAACTGGTCGCCGGCCCCATCGAGCGGCCGCAGAACCTTATCCACCAATTTTACGAGACACAACACTTTGATTCCGAACGGATTACCAGCGGCCTCACACGCATGGCTTGGGGCTTTTTCAAAAAGCTGGTGGTGGCCGACCGCCTCGCGCTCTATGTCAATGATGTCTATGCCGCTCCGCAGAATTTCAACGGGCTTCAGCTCAGCCTCGCCACGTTCTTTTTCGCGTATCAGATCTACTGCGACT
This sequence comes from Verrucomicrobiota bacterium, assembly GCA_037130375.1. Lineage (GTDB taxonomy): Bacteria > Verrucomicrobiota > Verrucomicrobiia > Limisphaerales > UBA8199 > JAPLUA01. Next base: position 6,313 of record JBAXTC010000058.1, read on the forward strand.
TTTCCGGCTACTCCGATATAGCCATTGGGGCGGCCCGCGTCCTCGGCTTCCGCCTGATGGAGAATTTCGATACTCCGTACTATTCCAAGTCGATCTCTGAATTCTGGCATCGCTGGCACATTTCCCTTTCCACCTGGTTCCGGGATTACCTCTACATCCCAATGGGCGGCAGCCGGGTAAACCAGCTCGGTTGGTGTGCCAACATCCTCGTCACATTCGCCGTCAGCGGCCTTTGGCATGGCGCCAATTGGACCTATGTTGTGTGGGGAGTTCTTAACGGCGTTTACATTCTGGCTGGCCACACAACCGCGGGCCTGCGCGCGCGCGCCTTCACCGCCCTTGGCCTGGGCGAAACCAATGTCCTGCGCCGCGCGGTCGGCATCACTTCGACTTTTCTCCTGACCTGCGCCGCGTGGGTTGTCTTCCGCGCTCGGAACCTGGGGGACGCCGGCTACATTCTGACCCACTTTTGGCGCAACTGGGACTTCAGCTCGATCAAAACCGAGCAGTTCCTCCTGCGCCAAATGCCGGTCGCCCTCGGGTCCATCCTTTTCCTCGAACTCGTCCAGTTCCTCAACGGCCGGGTGCGGCTCGCCAGCCTCGTCGTAGAAGCGCCCCTCGTGCCGCGCTGGGCGATATACGGTAGCTTTGTGTTTCTCGTAGTGCTGTTCGGAGTATTCCGCAACGCCCAATTCATCTATTTCCAATTCTAAGCGTGATTGGGATGAGTAAAGAAGCCACAGGCACAACCGGTCTCGCACCGACGAATGTGAGCGTGGCTGCCCCGTCGCCTACTAGCGAGAAGCGGAGAGGAGAGAGGATGCGAATTCTCGCTCTGCTTCCCGATTCACAGCCGCGTCTGGCCGCATCCGTTTCTCAGAGTTGCAGACTTCCTCTGCGCCCACTGCTGCGCATTGTTTGCTTTTTCGGGCTGCTCGGCTTGGCGGCGATCGGCCTCGACCGGACTTTTACTTTCGGACTACGGCACATCCAGACATCGGAGTTTGGCGCCTCGAATGCGATAATGTCAGGGAGAGTCAATGCTCAAGTCGTCATTAGCGGTTCCTCGCGCGCCTTGGTCCACTATGACCCACGCATTATTCAGAGCATTACCGGCTTGAGCGCCTTCAATCTTGGGCGGAACGCCGCGCAAACCGACATGCAATGGGCCTTCCTCAAAGCCTATCTGAAGCACAACGCCAAACCCCGGGTCGTCATCCATAACCTTGACCCTTACAGTTTTGTCCTGACCCGCGAGGTCTTTGACCCCGGCCAATATTTGCCGTACCTCAATGAAGAGGAGATTTATAAACCCCTGCGCCAGATCGACCCCTCCGTATGGAAATGGAAATATATTCCCCTTTACGGTTATGCCGTCGAAGACATGCGCTTCACTTGGATTACCGCCGTCAAGAGGCTCGTCGGAATCAACCCGCGGGAGGACTACTTCCTGGGCTACAACCCACGGCATCTGCACTGGACCGGAGACTTCGAGCGCTACAAATCCAGCATTTCGGCTGGCGTCAAGATCGAAATCCAGCCCCAGGCCGTTAAACTGCTTGAGGACTTGGCCCAGACCTGCCAGAGCCAGGGCATCCAAGTTGTCTTCGTCTTCGCGCCCGAGTACTTCGAAATGCAATCATTAACCTTGAACCGCGCGGAGATGTTTAGCCGGTTTCAGGAGATTGCAGACCGTTTCAAAGTCCCCTTTTGGGACTACAGCCAATCGGGACTTTGCCGCGACCGCGACTTGTTTTACAACTCCCAACACATGAACCAGGAGGGCGCATCTTTATTTTCCTCCGATATCGCCCGGCGCCTCTCCTTGTTCAACCTTGACCAGCTACCGAATCACCGCCGTGCTGCGAGAAATCTGAACGCCGTGAGTCCCGCACCCTCCGTTCTGGAAAGATAAGATTGAGATGAAAGGCAGTTCCTGAATTTGGTTGCCACATTGCTCCCCTGTGTCTAGTTTTAAGGCATTGTCATGCGTTTTTATGTCAAATGAGACCTGCATCACCCCAGGGCCATCGCCTCGCGCTGCGCAAAAGGCTTGGAAAGCCAAGGAAATGCCCAGTAGCGCACGGTTTGCTGAGAATGGCAAGTTCCCTGCATGCAACTAAGTATGATAAAACTGATGCATCTCAAGTTCTCCCGCGCCTGCGGCTTGGTTGCACACTTTGGAGTCGTCCTGGGCTTTGTGCCATTTTTGGCTGGCTCAGCTCTCGGCACGATCATCACTCCCGACCGAATCGTGCCCTGGGTTCCCGGCGTGACGGTTGGGTTGAGTGGCGGCGTCCCGTTGAGAACTAATCTGCTTGACGTGACCAAATCCCCATACAACGCAGATCCGACCGGGGTTCTTGATGCGGCATCCTCAATTCAAGCAGCAATGAATGGGGCTCAATCGAATGACGTTATTTATCTGCCAGCGGGAACCTACACGTTGAGAGCCTCTGGATTGTCGTTGAACAAGAGCGGAGTGACAGTGCGCGGGGCGGGATCAACTGTGACGAAAATCGTGGGGCTATGTTCTGGTTGTCCATTAAGTGTTGGTCAGTCATCGTTGCAGTCTGGTCAGGGGCACATATTTTCTGTCGCCTCGGCGATAAGAGGCAGTACGAACATAACGCTTGGGACGGCCCTTAGTCAGTTTGGCGGCACCGCAACGGTTGGTGATACATACTCCCTTTCTACAAAGAACACGTCTGACCGGATGCAGGTCATCAGCGTGGCAGGATTTGATGGCATTATCAAGCAGCCGGTGTGCATCGCGTCTGTGAGCGGAACCATCGTCACAATCACCACTCCACTTGTATGGGACTTTACAAACTCGGCCTCAATGGAACAGAAAACGGCGGTTTCGATTAACGGGTATCGCCCGATAGTATGGTCTGGTGTTGAGAACCTATCCATCACATTAACCAACAACGGCGAGATGGGGACCAGCCAGCGCATCATGCAAATGTCCGGGGCTAAAGATTGCTGGGTGCGCGGGTGTTCGCTTGCTATCGCAAACAACTACAACTTGGAGATGACGTACTGTGTGAATTGCGAAGTGTCATCGAACAATATCACAGGCTCGGCTTCTGGCGGGAGCAATCATGGTGGGCTGCTAGTCGCCAACGATTCGGGCCTGCTAATCGAGAACAACATTTTTGACGGCGGCCTTTCGCCGGCCATTGAGTTCAACGATGGCTTCTGCGGCAATGCGGTGTTCGCTAATTTCTTCACCAACAACACCGCGAGCATCCTGTGCCACAACTCGCACCCGCTGATGAACTTGTTTGAGGCCAACATCTGCAATGACACCTTCGAGATGGACGGCTATTTTGGATCGGCTTCACACCAGACGCTGTTCAGAAACAGACTAATGGGGACAACCCCGTTCAAACGGTTCATCACTTATATGCAAGTTGTGGGGAATGTCTGCGGCAGCATGAATTACAACTTCAGCTACATGCCTTCCGATGTGTCGAGTTATTCGCAGTACGGTCTATTCGAGCTTGGCTGGCCCAACATTGGGAATAACAGTTTCGACAATACCAGTCGTAATGTGAGTTGGAACTGGCCTGGTCCTTCCTTCTGGTGGACCGACAATTCGACGATCCACCAGTATCAAAACGGCAGCTACACCTTTACCAACAATCAGTTAAACACCAATATCCTTTGGGGCAACTTCACCAACATTCCTGCTCCGGTGGGTAGTATATATCCGATCATATTTCAGGACGGTTCCGACACCAACAAGTATTGGGGAGCCACGAACGGGGGAGTCATTCTATCCATGTCGGCAGGGACGATCTCAAATCTCGTGTTGAACATGAGCGTGTCTGTCAGCAACCGGTGGACAATCTACGTCGCGGGGCAGAATAATTACCAATGGCTTCAGCTTAGCAACCGAAGCACGATGCTGCTGCATGGCAATTACGTTTATACCAATCGGACTGGCGCTTTAGTGTGGGACCCGAGCATCGCGGACCACGACATTCAGGCATCGCTGCTCTACACCAACGGCGCTCCGATTTGGTGGGGCACAAACGCATGGCCGGCCATCGGCCCCGACCGAAATCCGGTGACCGGAATGATCCCAGCCCAGGAACGATTTCTTGGACTCCCGATCGGCAAGCACGCCAGCCTGCCCCCACCGGGCGGTCTTCGCGTCGTATCTCCGTAATCCGCCTGGCGACACATTCGGCCACCAGAACACAAACTGGCCTTTAAGAGGGCTGGCATCGTATTTTAAACCTGCGAATCGTTACCGCTGCGTTTTGTCGCCGGCGATCCTCAAGCGTTCTTCTCTGAGGAGCCTGAGGCCCTCGCATGAACAAAGCTGAAAGATTCAGACGCCTGACTTGCACTCAGGAGCTCCGAAAGGACTTGCGCGGCAGCTCCGTCCGGGCGGCGGCATTTACCTGGGCAGCGGGCGCGGTCGATTTTCTGCTGCGCATTGGCTCCACGGCGATACTTGCACGGCTAGTCCTTCCGGAGCAGTTCGGGTTGGTGATGATGGTCACGGCTGTCACCGCGATTGCTGACCAGTTTCGGGACCTGGGTCTTTCCACCGCGACGGTTCAACGGAAGGAAATCAGTCACGAAGAGGTTTCCAATCTCTTTTGGATCAATGTCTCAGCCGGGGTGCTCATCACGCTGGTGATTTGTGGCTTATCTCCGGCTATTTCGGCTTATTACAAAGAGCCGCGCCTCACGGTCCTAACCTGCGTATTGGCTGCCAATTTCATCTGGGGCGGCCTGATGGTCCAGCACCAAGCGCTCCTGGCGCGACAGTTAAAGTTGGGGCATAGTGCAACCGTTCGAGTCCTGGCCAGCGTACTCAGCACTGCGTTGGCCATCCTGCTGGCTTGGTTTGGCTTCGGCTACTGGGCGCTGGTCTGGCGGGAGTTTGCCAGGTGCGCGTTGCTCGCGGTGGGCATGTGGCTTTGCTGCCCCTGGATTCCGGGGCTCCCTTCCAGGAAAACCGATGTCCGCGAATTCATTGGTTTTGGAGCGCATTTGTCCGCCGCCAACATCCTGGCCAGCATCAGCGGCGGCGCAGATCGCATTCTCCTCGGCAGGTTTTGGGGACCCGGGCCGGTCGCCATGTATCGGCAAGCGTATCAACTGCTGGTGCTCCCAATGGAACAATTGCTCAGTCCCGTCTATCAGGTCACGCAGCCCGGTCTGAGCATGCTGCAGACCGATGCCGCCCGGTTCCGCCGGTTTTATCAAAAGGTGCTGACGGTAGCCTGTGTTGCGAGCATGCCGCTCAGCCTATTCGTGGCGGTCTATGCCACCGAGATTACTCGGGGCTTGTTGGGGCGGAAATGGGTCGATTCAGGCCCGATTTTGATGATCTTAAGCATCGGCGCCTTTATCCGGCAGCCGGTGAGCTGTGCTGCCTTCGTCCTGATCGCTCGCGGGCGTTCCAAAGCCTATCTTGGTCTCACCACGCTCCAGAATATGGTCACGGTCGCTGCTATGGCGTTGGGTGTGTATTGGGGCGCTGCTGGGGTTGCGATAGCGGGCGTAGCCGCAACTTATGTTCTGATCCCGCCGACCTTGCATTATTGCTTCAAGGAGTCCCCGGTTACCATCGGCTCGTTCTTTGCGACCATTGTTCGACCAGTGGTCGCAAGTCTCACCATGACAGCGGCTCTCGTTTGGCTACGCTTCGAGTTGGGAGCGGCTCCCATGCTAGTCTCGCTTACGCTGGGATGCGTGGTGGCGCTAGTCGTATTCCTCGGAGCATGGATGGCGACACCCGGCGGTCGGGTCGAGGTGTCAAGCCTGATGTCCGATCTTCGCCTGGCGTTGCGGCGAAAAGCGGTCCCATCTCCCGTCGGCGAAACAGTTGCGGCGGCCAACTGAAGCATTGGGTAATGAATACACCTGAGCCAGGCAGTAGCCCGGGGGCCGAGTCGAGCGGTGACTGCCGCCGGGTCTGTTTGACCCCCACTCGGAACGAGGCGTGGATCATTAGGAATTTCATCGCGGCGACAAAGCTTTGGGCTAATCATATCGTGGTTGCCGATCAGGGGTCAACCGACGGCACCCTGCAGCAGCTTGAAGCCGCAGCGGGAGTTGATGTTGTTATCAACAATACTGAGTTCGACGAACTCCACCGCCAACGCCTGCTGGTTGGCCGCGCACGGCAGATCGCAGGACGGAGGATTCTTATTGCCTTGGATGCTGATGAAGCGCTATCGGCTAACTGTCTTGAAAGCAAGGAATGGAGGATGATTAGCCAGGCCAAACCTGGCACCGTGCTGCGGTTTCGTTGGGTGAACCTTTTACCTGGATTGCAAGAAGCGTGGATACCGCCACAAATGGTACCATTCGGCTTTGTGGACGACGGCACTGAACACACTGGCGGCCGCATTCACAACCGCCGTGTGCCCTGCCCAACTGGCGCCCCAACGCTCGACATGTTGGAAATTGTGGTGCTGCACTTCCAATACTTGGCATGGAACCGAATGGTCAGCAAACACCGTTGGTATCAGGCGTGGGAATACACCGCTCACAAGAAGAAGAGTCCGCTTGAGATCTTCCGCGAGTATCATCACATGTATGGTAGTTGGGGCAAGAGTGAGATTTATCCGGTCAGACCCGAGTGGCTGGAGGGTTATGACCGGGCGGGAATCAACTTCAGATCTCTAAAGAGCGAGGACGTGACATGGTGGGACCACGAAGTGATTAAGATGCTTTATGAGCATGGTCCAGAACATTTCCGCAAACTGGCGATATGGGACACGGACTGGAACTCTATGGCAGCCGCAATCGGATGCACCGGGATTAACTTCGCTGACCCTCGCTCAGCTTCCGAAAGGATAATCCATAGACTGCTAGGAGCCACCCAAAAGCGGCGATCGAACTGGGGAACGCGTGTTCTCGAGCGGTGCTTGCGGTCTGCGGAATGGTAATTCAGATGAAGCAAAAGGATCTTATTTTTGATGTGGGTCTGCATCGTGGCGAGGATACAGACTTCTACCTCCGAAAGGGCTTCCGGGTACTCGCCTTTGAGGCAGATCCGGAAAATGCGGCGTTCTGCAGGACACGATTCAGAGAGGCTATTCTTCGGGGGCAACTAACGATCATCGAAGGAGCGATCGTTGACTATGCTCAGGCAAACGCAACCAAAAGCAAAGTGGCGTTTTATAAGAACGAGGCCAACTCCGTTTGGGGAACTGTTTGCACGGACTGGGCAGACCGCAATAGAAGCCTGGGAACGTCAAATAAGTTGATCGAGGTGGATGTGGTCGATTTTGCGGCGGCGCTTCGAGAGCACGGCATTCCCCATTACATGAAAGTTGATATAGAAGGTTGTGACATGTTCTGCGTGAGAGCGCTGAAGGGCTTTCAGGAGCGGCCCAACTATGTTTCCATTGAATCCGACAAGACGAGTCTAAAGAACATAAGGGCTGAAATTGATCTGCTAAGCGAACTAGGATATTCCGATTTCCAGGCTGTTGAACAGTCATCTATCGTGGGACAGTACCCTCCCCGTCCTGCGAGAGAAGGCCTATACGTTGATCACCGGTTCGAACTGGGATCATCAGGCTTGTTCGGAGCGGACCTGGAGGATCGCTGGCAGTCAAAGGCTCAAATCCTTCGCCAATACGGCCTGATTCGCATCGGCTATTATCTCGTCGGGGAAAACGGTATATTGACGAATCGGCGATTTCGGGGAGCAGGATACATCGAGATGTGGGCGACACGTGTCTTGGAGCGGATCACCAGGGCCGAAGTTCCAGGTTGGTACGATACACATGCGCGCTTAGCAACGAGGGGAACTGAGGCAGGCGACTAATTGTGCTTGGTCCAGGATTCACGCGACAGATCTAACGGCGGTTCGCCTTCTGTGCGGTCGGGGCTGCTGAGTGCTAGCGGAATTCACTTTGGGTATAATCCACTGTGAATGTTGCCCCTTCGATTGCGCCTGGAAGTTAGTCCTTCTACAGCGTTCAATGCAGATTCGTGCTTCGACGTTGGCGTGTTCTTCAACCTCAAACGTTTAGTTCACTCGATCGTAACGTATGTCTGACTACGCGACCTTCTCTGCCGACAGCACCAAAAGTGTCACGAACGGAATCGTTGAGAAGAAAGAGCGGGGGTTGATCATCCTGTCGCCTGATGGCAAGCGCCCCTTTCGCCGAGTAGTGTACCTCGACAGCTATGGCGGCGGTTCGATGTGGGAGAAGATTAAGATGGGAGATGTGCCACCACATCATTTACGAGGCTGCCTAGAATTGGTTCGTATGGGCTATGAGGTCGCGCTCGCCGAGCCCCTCCCAGATTTCAACCCTCGTCGCCAGCCTCTTCCGCATGACTTGCGCTTGCTGAGATGGGTAATATCCTGGTTGGGGCGAGATGGGATTGTTTTTTGCGGGCATAATGTGCTCTTTTGGATCCCCTTCTTAAAGTCATTGGGATTGATTCGCTGTCCAATCGTATCACAGATATTCGGTCGTGAAGACCTCCCGGCGAGTCGCGGCCATACCGGGATCATTACTTTGACGCCGGCAGGTGCTGAGCACGCCAAGATGCTCGCGCCTCGTGCCAAGGTAGCCCATCTGGGATGGGGCGCCGACCTCAGTGTTTTCCCGATACTCCCCTATCGGCCAGAAGCATTCTTCTCTTGCGGTATTACGCTGCGAGACCATCGGACAATTAGTCTTGCGGCAGCTCGCTGTACGCAGCAGATCGAAGTGGTCTGCCCTGGGGTGAACAAAGACTTGAATTGGCCTTCAAATGTAACCTTGATTGATGGTGGGCGCGGTTGGAATGTTCAAGCCAAACTGATTAGTTACAGCGATCTTTTGAACAAGCACTATGCCCGTAGTGCCGGCTCTTTAATTATTCTGGAGAACCATCGCTATGTGGAACAGACAGTCCCGGGGTTTACCGAGCTAATAGAGGTGATGGCGATGGCGAGGCCGGTAATTCTGACTCGCACCCCTGCGCTTTTCGGAGAAATCGACATTGAAAAGGAAGGCTGGGGTATTTTTGTTCCCATTGGAGATCCTGTCGCCTTATCAGAGGCAATTGAATACCTAGGCAATAACCCAGCTCGATCCGAGGAAATGGGGCGACAAGGCCGACGATTGGCCGAAAGCCACTACAATATCGATCGCTATGCCCGCGATCTGCACAAATTCTTTGAGTCTCTGTGAGCATTTGTAAAACGCTTTTCAAACGGTCCTTTGGAAACCTGGCGCGGCCCGTTATTCGTGAAATCGAAATGGAGCTCGGCACAAGAATCGGGCATAATGACTTGGTATCGCAACAGGTCCTGATGCAGCAGTATCGCCTGCTGGCAGCCAATTCAACAGCGCGACTGCCGAGCCTCCATGAGGTGGGGTTTCGTAAGTGTTCTCAGTTCGAGGAAGGCGGCATACTGCTCTATATCTTCGCGTTCGTTCTCCCGTTGAGCCGCAAATGTGTGGAAAGTTGGGCTGGAAACGGAAACCGTCTCAAGTCGCAGAACCCGTGGCGGTGGCCAACTGAAACACACTTTCGATGAGTCACACGGAATATGCCGAGGGAGCGTCGGGAGCCACCAACGCCCACTTGCCTTTCGTTTCCACGATCAGTCGCTGGGGTCATAACTCTACTCGACGCTTTACGTTGTTGCGCTCGGCTTTGTGGCTTAGATTGGCCCGGCGCATGTTTTCTTCGAGTCTTTGTGAGTAGCCAGCGATTCCAATGATGATATGAAGACGATCTTCGATATTGGAATGTTCGATGCCTCAGACACGGCGTATTACCTCGATGAGGGATTTAGAGTAGTGGCCGTTGAGGCCAATCCGGCCTTGGCCGAACGAGCGTGCCATTCGTTGGCGAGTTACATCGACTCGGGTCGGTTGCAGGTGCTTAATGTGGCCATCAGCACCGATAACCGCCCCGTGACTTTGTCCGTTTGCGGAGATGATCTTGGCTCAAGTTCGATTTATAAAGCGAGTGTGGCACATCGCAACCCAATCGGCAGTTATTCCGTTCCCGGGCTAACTGCCTCGGAACTGTTTGATCAACATGGGGTTCCTTGTTATCTGAAGATCGACATTGAGGGCGCTGACTCAGTTTGCGTTATGGCCCTGACCAAAGCCGCGAAGCCCGATTATCTTTCTTTTGAAATGGGGCTTGATTCTGAGGACCTCATCAAGCATATCTCCGGAATCGGGTTTAGCAGGTTCAAGATAATTAACCAGTGCAGTTTTCGCGAGCTCTCGCACCAAAACAATCTGTGTGATCGCATAGAGCGAAAGGCCGTTCGCCTGCTAGGCTTCGCGGAACCGCAGTACATCAAGCGCAAAGGGCGTCTGTTCGCAATCGGCCATAGTTCTGGACCGGTACCGTGGTGTAGCGATGGCCACTGGTGCTCGCAACCCGAAGTGCTAAAGAAATGGAGGAGGGTTCAGGCCTCGAATCACGGAAATGTATGGTACGACCTGCACGCCGCATAAGACTCTCATGAAGGAAATCCTGAAGAAGGCATTCCGATTGCTCGTTAAGCCGATAATCAACGAGGTGGAAATGGAACTCGGCACCAGATTTCTCCACAACGATACTGTGTCTCAAAAGGCTCTTATGCAACAGTATCGTATCCTCGCAATTCAAGGGACTCAATGGCTTCCGCACTTCACGGACGTTGGTTTCCGAAAGTATTCTCAATTCGAGGAAGACGGCATCCTGCTTTTTATTTTTTCCTTGGTGCCACCGTTAAACCGCAAGTGTGTGGAGATTTGCGCTGGGAACGGGCGGGAATGCATGACGACCAATCTCATTATCAACCACGGCTGGTGGGGCCATCTTTTTGATGGCAATGAGCGCAATGTTCAAGTCGGCGTACGGTTCTTTTCGAAGCATAAGGACACCTTTCTATATCCTCCGAGGTTTAACCACGCTTGGGTCACGGCCGAAAATGTGAATGAGCAGATTCAGCAGTCTGGACTCAGCGGTCCTATCGATCTGCTAAGCTTGGACATTGATGGAATGGACTATTGGATATGGAAGGCAATCTCAGTGATCCAGCCGCAGGTCGTCGTCTGCGAGACGCACAACCTGATCCCTCCCGATAAATCCTTAACCCTGTCGTATGATCCTAAGTTTTCGTATGAGTCAGAGGATTTTAGGGGAGCCTCGTTGGGCGCCATGTGCAAACTCGGTCGAGAAAAGGGCTATAGGTTGATCGGCACGCATCGGTTCGGTTTTAATGCCTTCTTCATGAAGAAGGGAGTCGGCGAGCAGTTTTTCCCGGAAGTGGAGCCTGCTTCCTGCAAGAATGATCCCTTCACCCGAGGGATCATAGAGGAACGGTGGCCCAAAGCTCGTGAATTCAATTGGCTGGAGGTTTAGTGGAGCAGGATCCCAAGAGGCATAACGCGCAGCTTCTCCCTTGTTCGCGCTTTTCCCCAGCCGTGAATCATCTGCTGACCAGATATGGCGAATGTAGCATTAATTACACGGTGTTGCTTGTCTGAAAGGGCCCTTGCCAAAGACACTCTATTTGACGTCCTGTTGGCCGCATGACCAAGCTTTTGGTGGCCAACTGCGGACTTTGCAGATCGGCCGCGCCCTGCAAAGGCTCGGTGAGGTCACCCTGGCGGTCGTGAGTTCGGATGCGCCGCAGGAGGAGGTCATCCGCAAAGCCGTCGCAGAATTTCGAGTGGAGGCGCCGGTTCGGGTGGATGCTCGATCGAACCGTGGGTTGTCGCAGCGCCTTCGCTGGGCATTCGATCCCCATTACCTGAATCTTCATGGCTGTGCGGCCAACAGCCTGGACCGGACGAGGCTTCTCAGCCAACTCGACCAATTCGACCTGGTGTGGGTCTCGAACTCCCGCACACCGAATATTCTCAATCAATGGCGCTGGCCGCACTCGGTTTTGGACATCGACGACGTGCCAAGCACCTACCAGCGGACGGTTTGGCAGAACGGCGCTGGGCTAAGAGAGAAGTTCAAAGCGGGCGCGCAGATGCTCCTGTTGAAGCGGCGCGAGCTGCGGTTGAAAGATCGCTTCACCGCTTTGGCGGTTTGCAGCGAGGGGGACCGCCAATATCTTGGCGGTGGCAGGCATATTCACGTCATCCCGAACGGTTTCGAACGCCCGGCCCAATGCCCGGTTCCCAGTCCGGCCAACCCGCCGCGCATTGGCTTTATCGGGCTTTACAGCTATCCACCCAATTTGGAAGGGGTCCGCTGGTTCTTCCAGAACTGTTGGCGGCAAGTCAAACGCGAAGTTCCGGATGCCCGCTTTCGTCTCGTGGGGAAATATACGGACGGACCACTCAAGCCTGATGCTCCAGATGTGGACGCCCTCGGCTGGGTCGCTGACCCCGCTGCCGAAATCGCTACCTGGTCTGCGATGATCATCCCGGTGCGCCACGGTGCCGGCACGCGAGTGAAGGTCGCCGACGCCTTCAGCCGCAAGTGCCCGGTCGTGGCCACCCGGTTGGGTGCCTATGGTTACGAGGTCGAGCACGGGCGCGAGTTGCTGCTGGCGGATGACCCGGCCGGGTTTGCCGCCGCCTGCATCTCTTTGATGCGAGAGCCAGCCAACGCTGCCGCAATGGCCGAACGGGCCTATGCCGCCTTCCTCAAGAACTGGACCTGGGACGCGATTGCGCCCAGGGTTTGGGCTGCGGCGGAAGAGGCGATGCGGAGGACGGTAGAGTGATGGAGTATTGGAGGGTTGG
>JBAXTC010000580.1:0-5203 GCA_037130375.1 Verrucomicrobiota bacterium
ACGGATTGATTCCCATTGTCGGTCACCGTTAGCGTCAGCGGGTAAACCCCTTGACCGGCATAATTGTGCGTCGTTTGTACCCCGGAGCCGGTCGCTCCGTCGCCAAAGTTCCAATTGTACCGGTAAATACCCGTATCGTCGGTCGATGCCAGCCCGTCCCAGGCCCCATACCACAGCCCGTTGGTCGCCACATCCACCGTCAGCAGCCGAGGACCATGAATGACCGGCACCGGCAACCCGTTGGCCTTCACCGTCACCGAATGCGTGGTGCTGTTGGTCTGGGCGGCGTTGTCAGTGACCGTTAGAGTCACGGTGTAAAGGCCAATCGCACTAAACGTCGTTTGCCCCACCGGCCCGCTGGCGGTCTGGCCGTTGCCAAAATTCCAGGCGTATTTCCAAATGCCGAAATCGTCCGTCGAGTTGGTCGCGTAGAACGTCGCAGACCAGATACCGCTGTGCGCCGCTGTTTCATCCACCACATCCGGTCCGTTAATGACGGCAACGGGCGCCGCCCCGGGAGTGAAAGTTACCGTGGTGCTGTTGCTGCCGGTCAGCCGTGCCGCATCGACCACGGTCAGCGTCACGGGCCAAACGCCGGAACCCGGCCAGCCGTGCATCGCCTTGGGTCCAGTGTTGGTCACCACCGTCCCGTCGCCGAAGTCCCAAATGTAGCTGACGATGCCAAAATCGTCCGTGGACGCCGAACCGTCGAGCGTCGCATACCACACCGCCTGGGTCGCCGCCAGCTCGCCAAACAAATAGGGGCCGCCCGGATTGGCCACGGGCGGCGCGCCCTTGACCGTCACCCATGTGCCACGGACGCTATTGATGCCGTTGGTGGCGGTGTGCCAGAGGCGAGTCACAAATCGGCCTTCCTTGGTGTAGGCATGGCTGACGGTCTGACCCATGTTGTTGGTGCCCGGCCCAAACGTCCAGGCCAGCGGGTTGGTGCCCGTATCGCCGAAGGTCCACCGGAAGAAATCGTTCGAGGTCACACCAGCCCCGGCGGCGCTGTAGGTGATGCTCTCGTTCAAGTTAATCACCGGCATCAACGGAGTGAAATCTACATCCACCCGCGGCGGACGGGGCGGGGCCGAGATGCCGAGAACATTCCCCAAACCGCTGCCGAGCGTGAGCCGGTTTGTGCTGAAAGTGCCGTCGCCGTTGCCGGGCCAGAAATAGAGCGTCTGGCTTGAATACGTCACCATCGCCAGGTCCAGGTGCCCGTCTCCGTTGTAGTCAAAGGCGTCCGCCGAACCGTAATTATGCACGTTCAGGTTCGTCCACGCGCCGTTGACACCCAGGTTGGTGAACGTGCCATCCCCCAGCCCCTGGAGGAACGTCACGTCGCCGGCGCTGCCTCCCGCCACAATGATGTCCAGGTGACCGTCTTCATCGAAATCACCGGCCGCCACGGCGTAGGGGTCATTGTTCCCAAAGTTATTCCCAATCACGTTGGTTTCAATGAAAGTGCGATCACCGTTGGACAAGTAAACCTTGAGTTGGCCGTCACTGTACCGCCCCCGGACGATGTCTTCACGGCCATCTTCGTTGAAATCCCCCGCCACCATGCCGCGCCCGCAGCAACCCCAACCCTTAACATCCAATGTGAACGTGCCGTCCCCATTGCCCCAGTAAAAGAAAGCGTTGCCGCTGTTTCCATTGAAAACAAAATCCAGGTTCCCGTCCCCGTCGAAATCTCCAATCGTGCCGTCCATCATGTACCCGCCGGCGCCTTGCGCTGTGGGCAGCGCCACCGGAACGGCAAAAGTGCCGTCGCCCTTCCCCTTGAAGAAAAACGGCGTGAGCGTGTCCCCCGACGCGCCTCCCGCTATAAGATCAAGGATGCCATCATGGTCGAGGTCGCCCAGGGCCAACCCCCGGCTGCCGCTGTTGAGGCTCGCGATTTGCCGGGCTGGGCTGAACACGCCATTTGTTTGCACGTAGAAGGTGTAGATGCCGCCACCGTCGTTGGCCGCCGCCAGAATCTTGTCTCCCGGAAGATAGACCAACTCCAGAATGTCAGAACTGTTGCCCGAGGCATCCTGAGCCTGGATGCGGATGTCTTCGGATTGATGCAGATCGAGTGTGAACGTGTAGGACAGGGTCAAGGCCGACACATTCGTCACCAGCACCCCGTTTACGTAGAGCAGGTAGTTGGCCACACCAACATCGTCCTCCGCCGCGCTCCAGCCCACTGAAACCGTCGCAGGCGGGGTGATGACAAACTGGCCGTTTACACCGTTGGTCCAGCCGGGCGGGGTCGAATCCACCAGGCTCGACCCAAATTCCCGCACGCGGAAAAACTGAGCGTGGTTCGTGGCCGAGATGTCCGCAAGCTGAATTACGGCCCCCGGCTTGGACTTGCCCGAGAGGACGGTTTGCCAGTTCACCAGGTTGGTGCTGGACTGGATGGCGTAGATGACGCCATTGGAGCCGCTTTGCAGTTGCAGCTTGAAAGTAACCTTTTGCCCCGCAAGCGGCAGATTGGGTTTGACCAGTTTTAAGGTCGTTTGGCCGGCCAGCAGGTGCAGCAGCGACACGGTCGCCAACACCCCTCCCAGACCCAGCAAAACCGCTGATTTCAAATTTGGTTTCATGGTAGAATCCTTCGATCTAAATTGGTTGATGGCGACGCCCTACTGCCGCGTGGCCCATAACTCAAACTGCGAGTTGGGCGGCGGTGTCCGGGTGAGGCTGTAGATCTCGACCGCGTTGGTCAGCACAAGCCGTTGCCCGGGTCGAATCACCCCGCCCGCCACTCGCGCCATCGCCGCCCCGCTCAGGTCCACGTAGGACAACCCGTCGCTAAGCGTTCCCGCCGGGTGCGGATAATAAAGGCTGGCCGCCGGGTGCAGCCCCAACTGGAACGGCGGCCCATAAGAAGCGCTGCCCGGCAGCGAGTTGGAAATGCTCAAGGTTCCTAACAGACTCCCGGTTGCCCGATCCAATTGCCACTGAATGAACCCCATCGGCAGCAGCGCGGTCACGTCCATGAACTGCTGCGAGGGGACCGTGTAGCCCCAGTTCAAAACCTCACTCGTCACGCCCAATGTCCGCGTGGCGCTGTATGCCGAACCGGGGATGGGATGGCTGGTGTTGTTGGTAAACCCCGCCGGAAGGGTCGCCGGATTGACGTTCACCGTGTAGGTCCCAGGGGCCGGTGGCGCTCCGAAATCATAATGCCCGCCCAGGTCAGTCGCCACCTGCGCCAGAGGCGCCCCGTTGGTTCCTGTCAGCACCAGCACCACATTGGTCAGCCCTTCGCCTGGCTCGGGAACGCCGTTGGTGTTCAGGTCGTTGAAAACGATGCCCGAAAGAACCCCGGGATTGGCCTGGCCAGACAGGGAAATAACGGTCGTCGCATCGGCGCTGTCATGCTGCGCGAGGGTAAACGGCCGCAGCGAGTCCCCAGCCTCCGAAATCATCACTTGCACCCGCAGGGTGTCACCCGGCCAAAGCAGGCTCCGGGAAAAACCCAGCGCCATCGCCACATCGTTCGCCGCACCCGAGGGGATGGCGTTCGAGTTGCTCAGCGAGCCCATCAGCAGGTTGCGCAGCAGTGTCCCGGTCTGAAACCCAGGCTCGTCTATCTGCCATTGCTTCACATCCCAATAATCCGCCCCGGGCGTGCCTGCAACAGTCGCATATTCGTCAAAAAAGGTGTTCGAGACCTCGTCAATTTCCGCGTCCAGCAACACCAAAAAGCTCAGGTTGGAAAACAACGTCAGGCTGGTGCTGTTGGAAAATGCGTAGGTCAGCACCAGGTCCGCCTGGTTGGACGAAAGCTCCGAAGAGAAGTTGTAGATCAACCCCGCCGGCAGACTGTCGCGCGAAAGTTGGGCGCATGTCCCCACCTGGCTCCCGTTCAGGTCCAAGCCCCCTACCCCAAGAAAACCCTCCAGTTCATACACGCTGCCCCCCGAACCAATCAACAAGGTCTGCCCGTTCTTGCTTCCGCCTTCGCCCCTGGGGCCAAACGGACCAAAAGTGATTGCCGGTGAGGGGACTGCCCCCAACGCCGCCCCGCACAATGCCAGGGCCAACAGCTTCTTTTTCATAAACATTCTCCTAACAAAGCCACTCGCCCATCACTGGGCCTGACCGCTCAGCCTGATCGCTGGCTCTTACTTATAATACCCTCTCGACCGGCGGGCTATCCCCCCGCCACCTGCCCGCACGCGCATCGCTCCCGGATTCAAAACCGCTTCCCGATCACCGCCCCGCCCACCCAGCCTCCACCGTCGAAGCTCACCTGGTTGGGCCCCACCGAAACCTGCACTCGCTCCGCCACCCATTCATAACCCCCAAACACCCCAGCATAAAATCCCTTCCCCAAATCCAAGTCCACTCCCGCCGTCGCACCCAACCCCAATAGCACCTCGAGTCCATTCCCCTGGTCGGACCAACGGTTGAGCACCTCACTGCCCCCCCCAGCCGAGCTCTGCACAAATACCTCCGTCCGCTTCACCCCCACATCAATGATATTCAAGGAAATCGAGGGCCGAACATTGACCGTGACCCGGCGGCTGACCGCATAGGCAATCTTCGGGCCAAGACTCAACTGATACAGGCTCTGGTCCAGGTCCAACGCAATCCGGTTCTGCGCCGTGTAAAGTGCCCCTGACATGGCGGCAGCCCGTGTCGAGGGCAGATTCGGAATGACCGGGCTGGGCAAAACCGGCGGTCGATCAAACGGACCCAGATACGTCCCCTGAAAACCGTGAGCCGGAAATTGGGCCGCCGGGATGCCCGAAACGTCGTAAATATCTGTCACCCCCATTTGGCGCACATCTTCCCGGTACGTCGTGGCATCCATCTCACTGTGCCCACCCCATATCCCCTGGAAACCCAGCGCCAAATCGAAGGACCATCGGCCCGATTTGGTCAGCGGCAGGCCCGCCATAAGCTGAAGCCCCGCACCGAACAGCTCATCGCTCCCCCCAGCCGAGCTGTTCGCCAAGGTGCTGTAGCCTAAATCGCCTTGGCTCTGGAATGAAAGCGTCCGGGCGCCCGCGTTATACTGGGCCGGATCGGCGAATCCCCAGTTCCACGTCGTGTTCGGGTCCAACGTCGTCGGGTTGCCTGTGCCCGGATCCCGCTTCACATAACCGTTGTCGTAAAGCCGGTCGGCATAACCATTGACGGTGCCTACCCCCGCCGGAGAACTCAGCGGCCCCGTCGCGGCAGACGAATGCAAACC
>JBAXTC010000581.1:0-5201 GCA_037130375.1 Verrucomicrobiota bacterium
GTCGGATCCAGCCATAATGACAGCGTCTCGTTCTGATCTGTCGCCTGGTTAATCACTAGCTTGAACAACAACATGTGCGTGCTCGTTTCGCTCAAATTGAAATCAGCCGAATCCGTCACGATCCCGCCCCATGTCCCATCCCCTGTCATGTTCAAGGAGAAGCTTAATGCCCTACCAATCAACGAGCGCTGCACATTGAGCACCGAAACACTGTTCGCTCCCGTCAACTGGAACGGCGTGGCGCTGTCTGTCGATTCTTCGACCTCTGCTCCCGGCCTGTAAAGTATCCGCATCCACACCGTGTTGCCAGCCGCGCTAGAGTCACCAAGGCTGCGGCTGATCCCCGCAGTTGCATTGGTATCGCCGAGGGTAACGCTATTGCCAATACCAAGTCCGCCATATCCAGAATAAGTCAGACCAACGCCCACGGTGGCAGTAGCATCCGCGGACCACGGGACCACCCAGCCAGGCGCGCTTGCGACAGTACCGCCATTCGCACCGTCAAGGTTCGTGCCTATGGGGTTATAGTTGAAACCGTCTGCAGCGATGATGTTAGCCCCCGCTGGCGTAGCCAACCCGAGAGGCAGGGTAGCCAACCCGAGAACGATAAAAACCACTCCGTCAAGAAGACGACGCATAAGGAAAACCTTCATAGGACAACATTAAAACCCCCATTACCTAAACACAACAATAAAGCGATTTCGGCCGCTTCCTGCCACTATTATTCACTTCTTCTGATAGGAAAGGGGAGGGGCCGAAGCCCCTCCCCCGTAGTTCATAACTTCTTCTCGATTCGGATCATGGCAGGGTCGGGAGCCCCGATGAAACGGCCGCCGGCGATTGCCCATAGGCGTTGATGGCGATCACCTGGAAGAAGTAGGTGGTGTTGCGGATGAGTCCGGTAACCGTGGTGCTGGTCGTGTTTGCGGTGGTGGTTGTCACCAAGGTCCACGGCCCAGTGGCACCCGGACCACGAGAAACGGTGAAGCCGGTCTCGTTGTTCGAATTGTCGTTCCAACGCAGGGTGATTTGCACACGGGTAGCGCCACCCGATCGCACATTGGATGGGGCGGCCGGGAGCCGGCCCGGCGTGGTTGCGGTGGCGATGTTCGACCAAGCCGAGTTGGCAGGGAGCCCGTTGGCTCGCACCCGGTAGTTGTAGGTCGTGGCCTCAAGCACCGAGTTGTTATCAACGACGGTTACGGTCAGCCCCGCTCCGGGGGTGCGCGGTCCAACGGTCGGCAGAGTCGTCACGCCCGTCGCGAATGTCGCATCGGTAGAGCGCTGGATGGTGAAGCCCGTTTCAGTAGTCGAGTTATCCGTGAAGCGCAGCGTCACTGTTGGAGTCGCCGTGCTCAAGACTGACGGGGTGGCCGTCAGACCCGTCGGAATCGGTTGCCCTACGACGGTGCTGATAGTGGCTTGGTTTGAGCTAGCTGAAATGCCGGCACTGTTGTAAGCGACAACATAATAGACGTAAGTGTGGCCTGTAGCGATGTTAGGATCACTAAACGCTCTCGAGTTCGCACCGACTGCCCCTATTTGCACGAAAGCAGCGGTGTCCGTTTTGCGCCAAATCTGGAACCCGACCTCGTTGACTGAATTATCGATCCAAGCCAGGTTGACCAGCAGCGTCGGGGTCGTTTGGAGAGTGGCGGTCAAAACGGTGGGCGTGTTCGGCACTGTGTCCACCACATTCATGACGATTGGGCGCATCATATCATTGTCTTCATGGCCCAGGATATGGCAGTGCCAGGCGTATTCCCAGCCGAAGTCAGTCCAGACGTTGGAGATGGCTGGGACAAACGCATTACCGGTGAGCGGATCAAGGTTGGAGAAGCCTACCAGAGAGTTGGTCGGCACCGCCGGGTTAAGCACCCGGTAGCTCTTG
The DNA here is from genome assembly GCA_037130375.1 of Verrucomicrobiota bacterium. Lineage (GTDB taxonomy): Bacteria > Verrucomicrobiota > Verrucomicrobiia > Limisphaerales > UBA8199 > JAPLUA01. Next base: position 1,892 of record JBAXTC010000581.1, read on the forward strand.
GGAACCCCGAACGGGATGCTGGTCGGCTTCACCGCGCGCATGGCCACGATAATATCTTCCAGCGGGTTCATTCGGACGGTATCTTTCCAACCGCGTTCGTTCGCATCGGGCGGAGTGATCTGGCCGTCCCAACCGACGCGGTTGATGAGTTGGACATCAAAGAGGTGGAAGTGAACGCCGTGGGTATCCACGCCGTTATGCGTGATTTTCCAGATTTGGGTTTCCCCATCATTGAAGAGCTCAGTGGTCGGATCCACGTAGTTCAGGGGTACAGTAGTCTGGATGTTAGCCATCGTAAACGGCAATTCCGTGCCCAAGGTGGCGTTCAGGCGGCCCACGTTATCAAACAGTTCCTGGATCGTCTTGGGCAGCATTTGCATTGTGATGAGGAGCGGGGTCGTCGAACCGTAGGGCACGAAGGACAAGGAGGTGTCCTGGATGCGCGAGTAGGTGTTCGAGGTGCCGCCACCAGTGTACATCCCATTATAGGCCGCCTCGGGAACGACGGGCGCGGGTTGCTCCGACTTAAAGAGCGTCGGCAATATGCTGTTCAGCGTGGTCACCATGGCTGCCGGGACGGAATCGGGGGTTGCGGCCCCACCGCTGCCCGCCACATTGAATACCATGATGGTGCGGGTGCTGGGCCCCATGCCTGCCAGCGTCGAAGGGGCACCGCCAGCCGGGGTGTAATCCGGGTTGCCCGTGTAGAAGTCGTTACGTCCGTCCGCCGCCGGCACGGGAGCGCCCGAGTCGTTATAGAGAATCACGGTCTTGCCCGCGAATGCGGTGAAATCCACGATCACGTCCGCCCGCTCCGCCGGGGCCAGGTAGAGCGTCTTCTCCTTGACGTTCAACACGACAATGTTCTTTTTGTTCTGCTCATAGCCGACGGGTGTGTTGAGCAGCGTCACCGGTGCCGGCAGGAAACCGCCTTCAGTGCCGAACTGGACGAAGGCCGGGCCGCGGTTGGTCGGGTCGGGGATACCGCCAACCCTGCCGTCCAAAATGTCCGGGGTGTAGGGAATCGTTTGGGCCCGCCATGCCGCCGGGAATGTAATCCCCGCTATCGGGCTCGCCGGCACCATGCCGACTTCGGTCGGTCGGGTGTAAATCTGCGCGGTGGCAGTTGCTTGGACGCCCCCGACAAACGCAGGTGGATCAATGACGACTGTCGGAACAGTGGAGTAACCGCTCCCGACGATATCGACGTTCACCGCGGTCACGACACCAAGGTCACTCACTACGGCGGTGGCCATTGCGCCCCGGCCGCCCCCGCCAGTGATGGTGACATACGGCGGTGCTAAAGGATCATAACCGTAGTTTCGGATCGCAGTCGCGGTGGCCGTAATGCCGCTCACCGGGGGGGCGAGCGTGACAATGGGATCGAGGGTGTAGGCGCTACCGGCGCTGGTAACCGTGATATCAGTGACTGCGCCGGAATTGTTCACAATTGCGGTGGCTGTAGCGCCGCTGCCAGTGGTATCGCCTGCAGCGCAAGCGATGGTGACAATCGGCGGCGATAATGGATCATAGCCGGAACCTGCATTGTCAACAGTGATAGCGGCAACCCCACCGGAGATAACGATATTTGTGATGATGCCCGGAGTGGCTTTGTACAATTGGAGATTGAGCATGCGGTCATTGCAGGCATTCAGGATGCGGAGACGGTACACGGTGTTAGACACGTTAAGGTAGGGATACGGCTGGCCATTCACCATTATCGTGTCCACAAAGGCTTCGGGGGCGTGGGAAACGGTGGGCGGAACGACGCCCGGCGCCAGCGGCCACACTGGCCAGAACCAGGGACCCCAGTCCCACCGACCGAGAGGGTTCGACCCACTCCCGTCGGGATTGCCGGGCCATTGGTTCGGAATATAGATATGTGGGAACCAAAGATTGCCTTCAATTGGGGCAACACCGGTCATACCGTCCTTGACGTCCGTTAACCAGTTTGGGTCCATGCCTCGGAGGCCAGTTCCGCGGGAGGCATCGATGGTGACAACCGGCGCCGTGTAGCCAGACCCCGGCGATGTGACCGTTATGCTGGCAATGGAACCATTTGCACCTAGAATCGCTGTTCCGGCAGCACCGGCACCGGTTCCGGGCGCGGTATCCGTAATGCTGACGGCGGGCGCGACAGGATAGCCGGAACCCGCGTTCACAGGAACAATAGTAGCAATGCCGCCGCTTCCGTCTGTGGTCGCAGTAGCCGTCGCGTTTGTCGGAGAGACGCCAACAGGGGGCACGAAGGTTTTGTCCTGGATGACCAAAGGAATGAGGTGGGCTAAATCGGCACTTACGATGCCGCCGGTAGTCGGGGATGTCACGATCGTGCCGGGAATGCCCCCATTCTTGAGGGCCGCCTCTTCGATCGGGTCCAGCACCAAGTAGGCCCCAGCCTGGCCGGAATAGACAGTGGCGCTTGTCATGCCCCAGGCATGGTCGTGGTAGAACATCAGCCGACCGCTCATCTGGTTGGGCCAATAGAAGGTGATCACGCCGTTCTGGTTAGTCCCATTTTCCATGTCCGGCACCATGGCGGCACTGGCACCCTTCTTGTAAGATGTCACTTCGCCGGCCGGGACGGTCCATTGGTGGGCGGTGCCGTCGCTGATCCACGGCGGCAGTCCGCCATGAAGATGGATGGTGGCCCGGTTCTGCGTGTATTTCTCATAAATCGGCAAGCCATTCCCATCCGTGCCGATTTGCTTCCAGCCCTCCGCCGATCCCATGATGGAGGAGTTGTCCACCGGCACGAAGAGATTGCCGTTGGTTCCGGTCGGCAACAGGTTCATGAACTTGATGCGCACCGCCCGGTTCATCGTGGAGAGAATGAGCGGCCCCAGGTAGTGGGGCTTGTCCGCGCCATACATCTGCACGCCAGACCCGTTCGTTACATTCATCGAGCAACCGTTGGCCTTGTTGAGGGCGACGGCACCCGCATAGCCTGAGGGCACGATCTGCACATAGCCACGGAGCTTGGTGCCGGTCGAGGGCAGGTCGGTGTGCATCCGCTCGATGTACTCGACCAACCCGATTTCGTAGTAGTCAGAGGTCGTGCCGTAAGGGGGCACGCCAGAAACTAGGTAGGGCGTATTCGCGACCGCCACGGGAATATACTGTCCCACGCCGTTCGCGCCCCCGGCAGTCAGACCCGGCAGTGTGTCCACGAACTTGCGGATTGGCCCGCTGTAGGCGTAGTTGGGGAATGAGTAATCCACGTTGGGCGAGAGGACGAGTTGAGCGAGGCCCTGAGCCATGCTCCAGGCTAACGCCATCGCGACGCTAATCGTCAGGATTATGTTTCGTT
>JBAXTC010000582.1:0-5191 GCA_037130375.1 Verrucomicrobiota bacterium
TTGTGCCACGCCGACCTTGCCCGATTGCTACGGGAAGTTTTCCGTCGCCTGGGCCAGCGGCACTTCGGCTGCCAACCGCTTGCAGGACTGGCTCGATCCGCTGAACAGCGGCGTGATGCATGTTGCAGGTGCTGACCCGAGTCCGACAGCGGTCGTGGTTCCGGCCGGAGCCACTCTGGTGGCCGAGGGCTGCTCGCCGACCAACGGCGTGGTGGATCCCGGGGAGGTAGTCACCGTCAGCTTCGGCCTGCAGGATGAGGGCTCGGCGCCCACCACCAATCTGATCGCCACATTGCTGGTCACCAATGGGGTCACGGCGCCCAGCGGCCCGCAGACTTACGGAGCGCTGGGCGCCGGAGGAGGCTCGGTGGCACGCACGTTCATGTTCATGGCTGCGGGTGCCTGTGGCGAGACGATCACCCCAACTCTTCAGCTTCAGGATGGCAGCAAGAATATTGGCACAGCGACTTTCAGCATGACGATGGGCGTGCCGAACCCCTCGCTGATTTTCTCTCAGAATTTCGATGGCGTCAAACCTCCAAGCCTGCCTGGGGGATGGACGACTTCCGGCGAGTCCCTGTGGATCACCTCCACCGCCCAGCGCGACACGCTCCCCAACTCCGCCTTTGTCACCGATCCAAGCACAAACACCGACAATTTGCTCGTCTCGCCCTCCATTTACATCAGTTCCGCCAATCCCCAACTCACGTTCCGTCATTACTATAATACAGAATCCGATTACGACGGCTGCGTCCTGGAGATCTCCATTAACGGTGGAGGCTTCAGCGACATCCAGGCGGCGGGAGGCTCGTTTCTCAGCGGCGCTTACAACGGGCAAATCTCATCGAGCTATGGGAATCCCCTGGCGGGCCGATCCGCCTGGACGGGCAGCTCCGGCAGGTTCCTGACCACGACGGTAGCGTTGCCCGCGGCGGCGGCAGGCCAAAACATCCAGTTACGCTGGCGGCTGGGCAGCGATAGCAGCGTTGGCTCTACCGGCTGGTACGTGGACACCGTCTCTGTTTTTCAAATGAACTACCTCTGTTGCACCGGGGCACCCTCTGCGACGCTCACCGGGATGCGCTACAACGCCAATCACCAGTTCGAATTGACCGTCCAGGGTGGCACCGGCTACTCCTACGCTGTCCTGGGTTCCAGCAATGGGCTAACACCGATCTCAGACTGGCTGCCATTGACGACTAACACGTCGCCATTTACTTTCACTGATTCCAATTCGCCGACCATGCCACGGCGCTTTTATCGCGCACTCTCGAAGTAGTCGGGCATGGACCCGGTCTAACCTCAGACTTTTTTTGATGAAAATATTGATAGTGAAGCAGAATGTTGTTGGCGAGTCCCTGCGCCGTCGTCCCGTCCCCGGCCTGAGTTACAGAACTCTGGCTGTGGTGCTGACGTTCTTTCTGACACTGGTTTCCGGCCTGCAGTCGCAAACCTTCTCGATGGTCCAGGGTGGCAAAGGGGCCGGCCCGCGACTGGGGACCATAGCCCGGGTGGCTGTGACCATCCCGAACGGTGTCGGCCTCGACCAACTTGTCCAGGCCGGCTATGACGTTGCCAGCGTCAAGGGTAACCTGGCGGTGATTTACGCTGACGCGGAGGAGTTGAAAGCCCTGAGCGCAACGGGCTGGGATATCGAGGCGCTCCGCTCTGCTGCGCCGAAAGCCCCGTTTCCGGGGGCAAAAGCGCTGGGGGCCTACAACGGGTATGCTGACATGACCGCCATGCTGGACGGCTACGCGACAAGCTATCCCACGCTCTGCCGCAAGCTGAGCTTGGGGAAGTCAGTGCAAAACCGCGAGCTTTGGGCCTTGAAGATCACGACGGATCCCGACATCGCACAGGACAAGCCGAAGTTCAGATACCTCGCCGCCATCCACGGCGACGAGCCCGTGGGCACGGAGATGTGCCTCTATTTCATTGACCTGCTGCTCAAGGGGTATGGCAGCAATGACACCCGCATCGTCAATCTCGTGAGCAACGTCGAACTCTGGATCGTGCCGCTCGTGAACCCGGATGGCCGGGAGAGCAGCGCGCCCCAACGTGAGAATGCCAACAGCTATGACCTGAACCGCAGCTTCCCTGAAGGCTCCAGCGTCAACCTGGGCAACCCGCTCTACGGTCCCGGCATCAACACCGATGGCCTTCAACCGGAGGTGCGCGCTGTCGTGGCCTGGACCACGAATCACAGCTTCTCGATGGGCGCGAATTTCCACACCGGCGCATTGCTGGTGAACTATCCTTACGACAATGAGAACCTGGGCAGCGTGTTCAGCCCGTCGCCGGATGAGGCGCTGTTTGTAGCGATGTCCCGCAGCTACGCCTCGAACAACCCGCCGATGTGGGCCAACAATAGTTCGCCCTTCGTCAACGGTGTTGTCAATGGCGCAGAGTGGTATGCCGTCTCGGGCGGCTTGCAGGATTGGAGCTATCGCTACGCCTCGTCTCTGGATACCACCATCGAACTCTCGGATAACCAATGGTGGCCGTATCCGCCTGCCAGCGAGCTGCCAACCTACTGGTCTGAGAACCGGGAGTCCATGCTTGCCTACCTGGAGTGGGTGTTGCGCGGCGTCCGCGGCGTCATTCGCGATGCGCAGACCGGCCAGCCGGTCAATGGGGCCGTGCGAACCGAGGGCTTTCATCATCTGGTATTTTCCGACGCCGCGGTGGGTGACTACCATCGGGTTCTCCTGCCAGGCACCTACACGCTGTGGTTCTATGCGCCCGGATACGTGCCCCAAAGAGTGACCAATGTCGTGGTCGGAAGTGGAGCGGCCACTCGGCTGGATGTCGCCCTGCAACCGGTCAGCACTCGGTTTGCCGCCAAGATAAGCTTCCAGCCCGCCGCCACGGTCGTGCCGACCGGCTATCGTGCCGACTCCGGCGCGGTGTTTGGAACGCGGACTGGCGGGTACAGTTACGGCTGGGAAGCCGACATGGTCAGCGGGAACACAATCGAGCGCAAGGCCGGCAGGTCCCAGGATCTGCGTTACGATACTCTATGCCAGATGCAGGCCGGCGGAAGCCACACCTGGGAAATCGCTGTGCCCAACGGCCCCTATTCGGTGCTGGTGGCCGCCGGCGACCCCTCCTACACAACCGGCACCTATCGCATCCAGGCGGAAAACGTTTTGCTGCTCAGTGGCGCGCCCTCCGCTGCTGATCGGTGGGTGGAGGCCTAGGGGACCATCATCGTGACGGACGGACGGCTGACTCTCAGTAATGGGGCCGGCGCGGTCAGCAACCGTCTCGGTTTTGTTGAGATCAGCGCGGTGGAACCGGGCACGATCGAACAGTGGCGCGCCCTATGGTTTGGCGCCACCAACAACTCGGGTGTCGCCGCCGATAACGCCGACCCGGACAACGACCACCTGCCGAACTTCCTGGAATACGCCTTTGGCTTGAACCCAACCTATGCCGACCAGGGATGGATGCCCTCGTCGATGGTGGTTCATACCAACGGTGCCGATTGGCTGGCTTGTTCTTTCCTGCGCAATACAAATGCCACCGACTTGACCTTCGCCGTTCAGGCATCCGCGTCGGTGCCAGCCGCGGCGTGGACAAATCTGTTTACCTGGACCAGCGCAGCGGGGTGGTCCGGGGGCGGTCACCTCTCTGAGGCTCCGGTGGGGCCAGGCCGTGTCCGGGTGACGGTGCTCGACACCCAGCCAATCAATGCCCTAGATCGCCACTTCCTCCGTCTTACCGTGACGCGGCCTTGAACGGGCTCAAGGAGCCGGCAACTTAGGACTTTAACGATGCCATATCAATGACGAAGCGGTATCTCACGTCACTCTTCACCAGGCGGTCATAAGCCTCATTGACTTTCTGGATGGGGATGATCTCGATGTCGGAGGTGATGTTGTGCTGGCCGCAGAAATCGAGCATCTCCTGGGTTTCTTTGATGCCGCCGATCAGGGAGCCACTGAAATTCCTCCGGCCAAAGATGAGGCTGCCGACTTGGACGGACAGCGGTTCAGCGGGCACGCCCACTTGAGCGAGGGTGCCATCGCGTTTCAAGAGCAAGAGGTAGGCGTTGATGTCGTGTTGGACGGCGACGGTATCGAGCAGGAAATGAAAACTGTTCAGATGTTTCTTCATCTCCTCGGCGTTCCTGGAATTGACCACTTCATGCGCCCCGAGGCGCAGGGCGTCCTGGGTCTTATTCGGGGAGGTGGTGAAGACGACGACATGCGCGCCAAATGCCTTGGCAAGTTTGACGCCCATGTGACCCAGGCCGCCCAACCCGACAATGCCGACTTTTTGGCCGGGGCCCACTTTGTAATGGCGCAGGGGGGAATAGGTGGTGATGCCGGCACACAGGAGCGGAGCCGTGGCGGACAGGTCGAGATTCTTCGGCACGCTCAGCACAAAGGCTTCGTCCACGACGACGCTGTCGGAATACCCGCCGTAGGTGATGCCGCCGGTGTGTTTGTCAGGAGAGTTGTAGCTGAACGTCGCGCCGCTGGTGCAAAACTGTTCGAGATCCTCCTTGCAGTTCTCACATGTGCGGCAGGAATCCACCATGCAACCGACACCGGCGAGGTCGCCTTCCTTGAACTTCTTGACGTGCGCGCCGATTTTCACGACACGCCCGACGATTTCATGGCCTGGCACGCAAGGGTAGGTGGTGCCGTGCCATTCGTTGCGGGCAATATGAACGTCCGTATGGCAAATACCGCAATAAAGAATCTGGATTTGCACATCGTGTGCCCCGGGATCGCGACGTTGAAAGGCGAACGGCGCCAGTGAAGAGGTTTGAGTCAGAGCCGAATAAGCTTTTGCGTTATACATAACTGTCAAGCTGGCACACCTGCCGGTTGTTTTCCATGCAAAAAAGCTTGTGATCCGAGAAACGAGAAACGGCAGGGCAGATTCAAGAACCTGCAAAATCGTAGCCGCCGACGGCAGTCGGCGCACTTTTCCTCGATTATCGGAGTGTTAGCGCCGACTGCCGTCGGCGGCTACGATTTCTTGAAACCACCCTGGAGAAACGGGCGCATTCGCGAGTCCTTGGTACCTCCCAGCCGATCACTCCCCCCGACCGGGGGTAGCGCGTCAGAAGCGATCGCTGTGCTCGCTGGCTGAAATCACGTGGCCAGAGTAACCGGTCAGAAGCAACTGTTGGGGAACACACGCGCACCGCTGCCCCTCAAGCCCGGGGCGTGCC
>JBAXTC010000583.1:0-5171 GCA_037130375.1 Verrucomicrobiota bacterium
TTCACCCGATACTCCTGTTGCCAGGGGGATAAGTTCTGGGCCGAGGCTTGAATGGAAGCCACCACACGGGCGTAGTCATCGGGGTGAATATTCGCCAATACTTTGGTGGCATCTTCCCGAACTTCCTCTGGGTTGACGCGGTAGATGTCCTTGAGGGCTTCACTGGCGAACGGAAAACAGGAGCTGCCATCGGGGCGCAATTGGAATTGGTAAACGACGCCGGGCACCCGGCTGGCGATTTTCCGGAGCCGGTCCAGCGCCTCTTGTTTTGATTGCTCCGCCAGCAGGCGGCCGGTGATGTCTTCTTTAACGGCCAGAAAGTGGGTGATGCGCCCCGCTGAATCCCGGATGGGCGAAATCGAGGCGTCTTCCCAGAAGAGTTCGCCGTCCTTTTTCCTGTTGTGCAGCTCGCCGCGCCATTCCTTTCCTCCGGTGATGGTCTTCCACAGTTCCCGGTAGGTCTCCTGACTGGTATTGCCGGACTGGAGGAAGCGCGGATTCCGGCCCAGAATCTCGGCCAAGGTGTAGCCGGTAAGCCTGACGAACCTGGCGTTGGCGTATTCAATTCCTCCGGCAGGATCGGTAATCACGATCGAGACCGGACTCTGTTCCACCGCTCTGGACAACTGGCGGAGCTTTTCCTCCGTCAACTTTATTTCGGTGATGTCAATGAGGCTAAGGCGGCACTCCGTTTTGTGGGTTGCGGGGTCATCGATGGCGATGCCCTTGACCAGGACGGTCAAGCGCCTGCCGGTGGCGCTCCTGATGGTGATCTCTTCCGCCAGTCGGTTTCCCGAGTGCAACACCCGTTGCCAGAACAAGTGAAAGGTGTCCCGGGCTTCCGCAGGGATGAAACGGGAGAACTTCTCGTGGAGGAGCGTCTCTCGATCCAGACCCAGCAGCTCGCAGGCGACGAGATTGGCTCCCATCACCTCGAGGCTCGGCCCCACCGTCAGCAGGGCGCAGGGCGCGAAATCGTAGAGATTCGAGAACCGGTTGACCGCGGCTGCCAAGTTCACTTGCGACTGGCGCAGTTCGTCATTCTGCAGCTCCAACTCGATCTGATGGACATCGAGGTTGTGCAGCACTTTCTGCATGTCCTCGTCCGGCATCCGCGCAATGTTCTGGCGCGTCTTGGCCAGCCGTGCTTCGGCCCGCGCGCGCAGGTCTTTCGGGGGCTTGGAAGAATCACGTATTGGTTTCATTCCAAAAAGTCATGGTCGGCGCGCAGCCAGCCACTCGCGGATTGCGGCAATGCTTTTTTCCACCCCGCCGGGCAGCGAGCGCAGCAACGGCGCAACCGCAGCCGTATCGCCGGCAATGGCGGCCTGTTCGAGCAACCGCAGTTCCGCCGAGAAACCCTCCAAACCGAGCGACCGGCCAATGCCTTGCAGCGAGTGCGCCAGCCGGGCCAACTCCTCGAACTGGCCGCCCGCCGCCAGCGTCTCCATTTCTACGGCGCGCTGCGGCAGGTCTTGCAGAAAGTCTTCGATAATGGCCAACACCCCTTCGTCCCCGAGATCGGCGCAGAGTTGGGCGGGACGCTGCGGGTCGAAGCCGTTTGGGGCAGGTGGAGCCGGGTGGCCCGGCGTCGCGGGCGGCTGGCTGCTGGGCGCCGAGCTTTGTTGCAATGCCTCGCTCAGTTGTTGGGTCGTGAAGGGCTTGCTGAGGTAGCCGTCCATGCCCGCAGCCAGGCACCGCTCGCGGTCCCCCTTGAGCGCATTGGCCGTCAGCGCGATGATGCGGACGCGCTTGAGGGCCGCCGATGGGCGCGCGGCTTCTCTTTTCCGAATTTCCCGCGTCGCCTCGAACCCATCCATTTCGGGCATCTGGCAGTCCATTAAGATGATGTCGTAGCCAATTTGTTCTGACGCCGCGACTGCCTCGATGCCATTGTGGGCGAAATCCGCGCGATACCCAAGTCTCTCCAGCATGAACATGGCCAGACGCCGGTTGGTCGCGTGGTCCTCGGCCACGAGAATGCGGAGCGGAGCGGCTCCACAATCGGTAGCCGCCGACGGGAGTCGGCGCTGACTCTCGACGGGGGGTGGCGGTTCGTGTAGGGTGGGGAGGGATTGGGCTACCTCGAGGTCGAGTTCGAACCAGAAGATCGAGCCCTGGCCGGGCACGCTGGTCACCCCGATAGTTCCGCCCATCAGTTCGACGATGCGTTTGGAGATGGCGAGACCCAAGCCCGCGCCGCCGCGGCGGCGAGCACCGCTGCTATCCACCTGGGTAAATGGCTGGAAGAGCCGGGCGATGTCCTCGGTGCTGATGCCGGTGCCGGTGTCTTGCACCTCGAAGCGCAGCCGGGCGCGGCCCGCTACGGATTTGAGGCATTGCACACGGAGCTTGACGCCGCCCTGGTCGGTGAACTTGATGGCGTTGCCGACCAGGTTCACGAGCACCTGGCGCAGGCGGCCGTAGTCGCTCTTCAATGCCTCGGGAATTTCCGCAATCAATTCGGTCGTTAGCGCAATCCCCTCCGCCTGAGCGCGAGGCCTAAGCAACTGCGCCACGCCGTCCACCAACGCATGAAGGCTGAAGACTTCTTCTTCAACCTGAAAATGTTCGCCTGCTTCAATCTTGGAGAAATCGAGGATGTCGTTGATGATAATGAGCAGGGCTTCGCCGCTGTGGGCGACAGTGCGAGCGAACTCCTGCTGACGCGAGTCGAGAGGCGTATCCAGCAGCAGGTGGGTCATGCCCAGCACGGCGTTCATCGGGGTGCGAATCTCATGGCTCATCATGGCCAGGAAGTCGCTCTTGGCGCGATTGGCGGCGTCCGCCTGTTTGGCCATGACGTTGGCTCGCGCCGTGGCCTCTTCGAGCTCGAGGTTGGTCTTCCGAAGTTCTTCCTCCGCCAGCTTGATGAGCGTGATGTCGGTGTGGGTGCCGAACATCATCAGCGGCTGGCCATCGGCGGTCCGGGTGACGACTTGACCACGGTCGTGTACCCAGACCCAGTGCCCGTCCTTGTGTTTCATCTGAATGGAGCACTCGTAGAACGGGAGTTCGCCGGAAAAATGGCGCTCTAGCAACGCCTCGCTTTGCTTCAGGTGGTCGGGGCGAACCAGCGTTTCCCAAGTCTTGATGCTGATGGGGGCCAATTCCTCGAGCGTATAGCCGAGCATTTGCGCCCAAAGATCATTGAGGACGAGTGTTCCGGTCTGGATGTTCCATTCCCAGGTTCCGGCACGGGTTCCCTGGATGATGCTCGCCAGTCGTTGGCCCTCCTGCCGCAACTTCTCTTCGGCGACTTTCCGTTCGGTGATGTCCGACGCCACGCCCAGATAACCCGTCACGATGCCCTGTTTGTCAAACACGGTGGTCACGGATAACAGCACCGGGAAGCGGCTGCCGTCCTTGCGGACGTAAGTCCACTCCCGCTCATCCGGTCTTCCCAGCGCCGCTTTGGCAACCAGCGCCTCGAAGCCCGGGGCGACCTTTCGGCCTGATTCGCGCGTGAGTTCGGCGGCTCGCTCCGTCACTTCATCCACATCATGCAAGATCGCGGGACTGACCTTCCCCACCATCTCCTGATTGGAATAACCCAGCATACGTTCGGCAGCGGAATTGAACGTCTGGATGATTCCGTCCGCCGAGGTGGAAATAATGGAATAATTGACGCCCTCGAGAATGGCCTGCTGGAGAGTGTTCGTTTCGTGCAAGGCTTCTTCGGCCTCGCGGCGCACAATGAACTGCCCGATCTGGTTCCCGACGGCGCTGAAGGTCTGGAGCAAGGCTTCATTGGGCTCTTCGATGTTCTTGCTGAAGAACTCCATCACACCCCATAACTTGCCGTGGGCAAACACCGGAAAACCAAAGGCGCCACGCAGGCCTTCCTGCGCCGCCACCGCACTGCGCGGGAAGTTCGCATCGCGGGTTACGTCTGGAATCCAGGCGGGTCGCGCGGCAGCCCAAATGCGGCCGGGCAACCCGACGCCTCGCGTTAGCTCGATGGCGCGACTGATGCCGATGAAGTCGGACACCCGCACCGCGGGCGAATGCCACACTTCACAAAACTGTAACCGCTCACCGTCCAGCCGCCACACGGCCCCGACCTGCCAGCTCAGGTTTTCACAGACGGCCTGGAGCACCTGCGGAATTGCGGTGGGAAAGCTGGTTGCGTCAGCCAGCACCCGCGACACCTCGAACTGGATCGCCAGCCGCTGCTGGGCCTCTCGCCGCGCGGTGATGTCCGACTCGATAGCCATGAAATTGGTCAGCCGCCCTGCAGCGTCGTGGATGGGCTGCACCTCGATAGCAATCCAGTAACTGCGGCCGTCCTTGGCGTAGTTGAGAATCTCCGCGCTGAAGCCTTCGCGCCGGTCCAATCGCTCGCGTATAAAACGGACGGTTTCGAGATCGGTCCTCGGACCGTGGACCAACTTACCGGGCTTCTTGCCGAGCACCTCTCCCATGGTGTATCCCGTCAGACGCGTGAAACCTTCGTTCACCCACACCACTCTGCCATCGGAGTCCGTGAGCACAACCGCGTTGTCGGTGCGCGCGGCGACCAGCGCCAGCTTGCGCGCTTCGGCGGCCTTGGCGTGGAGCTTGGCGGCGAGTTTCTTGGCATCCGCCAGGGCGATTTTGCTCGCCTGAAAAACCTGGCACATGTCCACCGTCGCGTCATGGGTGGCGAAATCTTCAAAACCCAGGCCGCGAGCAGCAATTTCCGACGCATCGGTGAACCACGGGGAACCAAGAAACAGGAGCGTTTCCTGGCCAGGCAAAGCGACAAATTCGCCGCGCAGCCGCAGGCTCGATGCCAGATGCTCCAACAGACAGAAGTGACGCCGGTTTGCCCGCAACCAGTCATGCGTAAGCCGTCCCTCGGGCCGGATGAGACTGAAGAGCTGGTCCAGCGCCAGGCCGGGCTGAACATCCGGACACACGCGGCGCAAAGTCGAGCCGGCCTGCAGCAGCTTCAAGTTCCCGTCCAGGGCCATGTGGAACGGGAAGGCCGCCGCGAACTGTTCCGGCGGCAGATCGATCTGCGAGAAAGATGGGTGGTCCATGGGATTCAAGTTGCCGGCGCGCCGCCCCATGCCACCTCAAAAACATCGTGATCTGCCCCCTCGTCTTTGGCTTCAGCCAGACGGACGGTGACGGGGGTCTGGAACAGTTTGCCAAGCCCCTGCATCAGCCCGGAGACGAAGGGCGTC
>JBAXTC010000584.1:0-5157 GCA_037130375.1 Verrucomicrobiota bacterium
GCGGGCGGCCATGTTCGAGCAGAAAGACGGTGCAGGCCTTTACTTCGTGGTCTGGCGGCGTGACGGCAGCGAGTGGTCTCGTTCAATGGGCGCTCCAGCGGACGTTGGGGTTCCCTCGCGTCCGGCCGCGAATGTACCCAAGCAGGGGGAAAGAACGCGCGGGTGGCTGCGAGAAGCCTTCACGTTTACGCCACCGGGGGAGTGTCTGCTCGTCGGACGCTCCATTGCGGGGGAGTTGGCTGCGCTGCGGGAATACGGGCGCTGGCTGGCCGCGATTTCCGGCGCGGTGCTTTGCGTGGGGCTTGCGGTTGGCTGGTGGATTGCCAGGCGCGCCACTCGACCGGTCGGCATCATCATCTCCACCGCGCGGCGGATCGCCCAGGGAGAATTGAGTGAGCGCATTCCGGTGCGAGAGAAGAACAGCGAGCTCGGACGTCTATCCACCGCGCTGAATGAAACCTTCGCGCAACTCGAGGAATCCTTCGCACGACAGTCGCGCTTCACCGCTGATGCCGCCCACGAGCTACGCACCCCCGTCGCCATCATCCTCGCGCAAGCCCAGCGCGCCCTCACGCGCGAGCGTGACGCCGCCACTTACCGGCAGACGTTGGAAGCCTGTGTTGACGGTGCCCGCCGGCTGAATCGACTCACCGAATCGCTGCTGGAACTCGCTATCTACGATGCGGAGGCTGAGGCTCTGAACCTGGGGATGTGTGACCTGGGCGGCATCGCCCGGGAGACTGCCGCGGCACTCGAACCGCTCGCCAGCGAGCGCCAGATCGCACTCAGTTATGACCTCTCCCCCGCGCCCTGCCGCGCCGACTCGGGCCGTATCGCGCAGGTCATCCTGAATTGTCTCACCAACGCCCTTGACCACACCCCTGCCGGGGGGCGCATTACCCTCCGCAGCGGCGTCGAAACCGACCAGGCGATCTTCAGCATTAGTGATACCGGCTGCGGCATTGGGCCGGAGCATCTGCCACGCTTGTTTGATCGCTTCTACCGTGCCGACGATTCGCGCGACCGCCACACCGGCGGCGCGGGCCTCGGTCTGGCGATATGCAAAGCCATCGCCGACGCCCACCATGCAAAACTTGAAGTCGCCAGCACGCCGGGTCAGGGCAGCACGTTTACCTTGCGCATCCCGGTTACGGGGGTGCGGGAGGAACCGCCGGCTGCAATGGCGGCCAATTCTCTCGTGCTTTGATGAGGTGAGGAGTACGCCGAACTATTTGAACTCGTGGAGGAGGCGCATAGCTCGGAATCATCGCCTGAAGCGCACCAGCGTCCAGCGTCCAGGGTGAAGGTCACCATCAACCCGCTCGTGCCTTAAGCAGACGTGAAGGAAAACCAAACGAGGGTCATTCGTATGCGTTTCGTAATGATGGACTTCTTTTACCTCTCTCGTTGATCATCGCGAGTCGGTTGGCCCTCGCGGTTGCCGCCACCTTGACCACCCCGCCCCCGACCTTGGCCGCCGGGGCGGCGGTCGGTGCGTTGCCCTTCGGTCATGAGGTCGAGGCCGGTTTTGCCCTTTTGCGAGGCCGGCAGTTCGATGACGCCCTTGGATGTCAGATCGCGGACGGTCAGGCCGGGGTAATCCGACGCGTAACGGTGGACCTTGAACACAGCATTCCACAGGTGGCCGCGCATGTCTTTGCCCGGGAGTTCCCCCTGCGCGAGGATGCCACCGCGCACCATGGCGTTCACGTATTGCCAAACCATTTCGCCGGTCGGGGTGACTTCAAACAGGTGGCCCACGATGCCCGCGCAGATGAGGGTGTAGCCTTCGCACGCCTTGGGGGTATTCAAGAACAGGCCGACCGTCTGGCCCGGATTAGGCGACACGGGTGTTTTGTTTTCGGGCATCTCCCGCCGACCGCCGCCTTCGCCACCAAGCCCACCCCCGCCGCCACCTTCGCGGCCGCGCCCCTGGCCCTGGCCATCGGCGCGGGGTGGGCGGCTGCCAGGTTGCTCTTGTCCAGCGGCGCAATATGTGAACTGGATGACGCAGCCAGTCACCAGCAAGGTGAACAGGGCGCTTTTCATCCGGCTGCGAATGGTTTGGTGTTTTGTTTGCATATCTGTTCTCTCAGGGTTTTATCGTTTGATAAAGCTACGGTGTCGAATGGTGTGGTTTGTTCAAGAATCGGTTCGAAGGTAGCCGGGAGGTCTTCGCTGACCCTCTTGCCGGTTGGGATCACGCGGTGGCCGGTCACCGGGGCTGTCCGGGCGATTTTGTCCCGGACTGGCGTCAGTCCCGCCGCCTTCACCGGAGCTGTCGGTCGCACCCGGAGGCCGTGAGTAAACCACTTTCAATTCCGCACTGGCGAGGATCTTGTCCTTCATGGCTGCGAGCAGGACATCGCGGTTAACCTTCAATGCCGGGACGGTGATGTCGGGCGGCGCCGACAAGGCATAAACCGTATAGATGTAAGTCTTGGCTCCCGGCCCTTTGGAATGGGGCGGTGCATATCCGCCCCGGTTGTTGACGCTATTGCTGCCCAGGGTTCCGACGCCTTTGACGTTCTTGGGCAGGGTTTGAACTTCCGCCGGAATATTATAGAGAATCCAATACCATTTGATGGCATCCGGAGCATTGTGATGCATGATGAGCGCATAGCCCTTGGTTCCCGCCGGTGCGCCGCTCCACTCCAGGGGCAGTGTCGAACTGGTGCCGTCACCGGTGTAATCCTCGGGCAGCGTGCCACCGTAGGTGACCTCAGGACTGCGGAGAATGAATGTGCCGGCAGGTGGGTCAGCGGCAAAGGAGGGCAGGGCGATCATGCCCAGGGCCAGAGCCGCAGCCATGGCGAGACGGTCAATGGAGGATGATACGGACATCGTAGATGAGTTGCTCATGGCCTTATCGCTAGTTGCTGCCCTGTGGCGGTCTGGGTTCTCCATCCTGCTGGTCACGGGCTGGACGGTCGTCGGACGGTAAGTTATTGCCCCCATCCCGTGGCAGTCCTTCGTTGGGGGACCGCCCGCCGCCGCCTTGCCGTTGCGCTTGGCGCATCTGCGTCAACTGTTGTTGCTGTTCAGTCGTAAGTATCTTGTCGAGCGTCGCCTTCACTTCAGACTCCAGGTCCGCCACCTCCTTCTGCTGGTCGGTGGTCAGGTTTAGCTGTTCCTGCGCGCGTGGGGGTACCAGGCGAAACCCGACCGACCCGCGCGCCTCGCCGCCACCGCCCCCTTGGCCAGATCTCGGCAGGCGTTGGTCCCCCGCAAGAGCCTGATCATTGGATCGTCGTCCGCCTCCACCTCCGTCATTGCGCTGCACCCGTTGCACAGGCGTCGGCTTGATCACCGGCCGGCTCTCGGCGTTGACTGGCAGCAACACCCGGAATCCGATGTGAAAATAGGGGCCATCGGGATCACTGAGGCGGGTGATGGGATCGGGGCCGCGGAAGTAGGACGGATCGCGGTTCGAGACACGGCTGTGGCCAAACTCACCGTTGAACCAACTGCCGCCGCGCATGCACCGGTAAGGCTTGCCATCGGGCATGGGGCTGCCGGTCGCCGGGCCGGGCGGATTGGTGGCCGGACCGTAGGCATAGTAATTGCGCTCGTACCATTCCGTACACCATTGCCAGACATTGCCGGCCATGTCGTACAAACCAAAACCATTCACGCCATTCGCGGTTTGAAACGTTTCCTGCGCACCGGACCAGACCGCGTCACTCTTGCGGTGCAGTGTGCCGTCAAAGAACCCCGCCGGCGTGGTCCAGGGCAACGACCCAAAGCGGTAAGGATTCTTCGACTCCGGCCAGTTGGCCTTGGCGGCATCCGCTTCGTTGGCCCACGGGAAATTCCAATAAGGATTGGTCTGTCCGCCGCGCGCGGCGTATTCCCATTCCGCCTCGGTCGGCAGGCGAACGCCGCTCTTGTTGAAATCGCAGTCCCAAGTAGTCGTGTCGTAGCAAGCTGGCAAGCCCTTCTGCGCGCCCAGCCAGTTGCAATAAACCGCCGCCCCAGCCCACCGCACGCAAACGATCGGGTGGTCTTCTTTCCGGTCGAGCACGCTGAAAACCTTCCCATCCCAGCCGATCCGGCTGGCGAGCGACGATTGGCGCGTGTCGCAAAGGAGGGCCTTCCCGCCAGCGAGGTGGACGCCGCCATTCTGCACCTCTATCAGTTGTCGCGAGTGCGCCGAACTAAGAAACTCGCAGTATTCTTTCGTCGTGACGTCATTGATGCCGATGTAAAACGAATCGACCCACACCTTGTGAATGGGGATCTCATCGCTGCCGTGCTTCGGATCCACAAACCCATGATGGTCACCCATTTCAAACTGGCCGGGCGGGATCAGCGCGAAGCCAGGCAGTGTTTTGTCCTGCGCCAAAAGAGCGAAGACGCCGAGCGCCATGACGGCGGCCAACGCAAACAGCGATTTCCGGAGACAATGTCGTGTCTTCATTCCAATGGTATGAACGGAATCCCGCCCCCGATTTCTACAGATTATTTACGGCAATAGCGTTAGACCAGGCGGACTGCGTTTGTGCTCTGCGCCGTGCCGGTGATCGCGACAAGGCCACAGAACACTTATGATGAGGACGGCCCCGCGGCTCATAATGGACGCGCTTCCTAGGCTATGGGCTGACCCATTTATAGAGAGTTGGAAGTCCGCCCTTTTGGCCAAACGGAAGATTAAGCGTCGCTCCGATCCGTCGGGCATCTTCGGCTCACTTTGGTTAACTTGTTCCAAATAGCGCTCGACGATCCCTTGAAGGGAGCCAGGGCCTTGTATAAGGCGTTCCGGGCGATCACCTTGAGCACGTCCATCAGCCATTTGGCCTTTGCTCGGCCACGTCCTAGCGGTATCGTGTTCCCATGACCATTGCTCTGGCCAAAGACGTTGAGGACTTCCTGCGGGAGCAGGTTCAAGCCGGTGTTGCCACTGACCCCAGCGAATTGGCGAATGACGTGCTTCGCTGCGTGCGCGACCAGCAGCGCAAGCCGTTCGAAATCACGCCTCAGCTTGAAGCTTGGCTCCTGGAGACTGCCGATCAGCCTGCCACACCGCTCACCAAAGCTGACTTTGACGGGATTCTGCAACGCGCACGGAAACGCAGTCCTGCCTCCGGCGCATGAGTGTCCGCAAGGCGGACGATTTCATTGCCGATGTTGAGCGCCAGTTCGATTGGTATCTGACCA
>JBAXTC010000585.1:0-5155 GCA_037130375.1 Verrucomicrobiota bacterium
AGATCGGTCAGTCGTCCTTTCAGGACTTATCGTGCTGCGGGCGCTGGTTCCCAACTCCATTCTTCGATGGTATCTCTGCTCGAAACATCAAAGATGCGCACGGAACTTCACGCAGGGGATCCTGGCGACTCGACCTTATGGAGTGCGCCGAATGCGCCCAGACCAGACCGTTCTCCCATTTCGCCCGCCAACAGGGCCTCAAAATCAGGTTCTAAGCTGTTTTGGCATGAGGCGGTGGCTGGGGATGGGGTTGGAAGGCGCTGAACAACCCCTCATCAAGGTCGCTTTATTTGGTGGCTTGGAAGCAATGCGATTCCGCGTCAAGTTTGGGTCTTCGCCTTCACCAACCGGGCGATCCTGACGCCCTTTGTGATGAAACTTGGCGTGCGTGAACTTGGTATGGCCCGTTCGTGTCTGGGAACTGGTTCATCTTCCTGCTGGTGCAGGGCCTTGTTCGTGAAGCGCTCGGTGGTGACCTCCGGGGCTTTAAGGCGGGGCAGCGCGAACGTGCGCATGGCCTGGCGTTTCACGTCGAAGGCGAACAGATACCAGTGGTTGCCGATGCAACCCAAGTGATAGGGATGCACCAGTCGGCTTTGCGCCTTGTCAGCGTCAAGATTAGGGTATTGGAATCTCAACACGCGCCGCTCCTTCAAGGCCCGGGTCAACATTTCAAAAGTCTCGAGATCGTTGTCTTCCGGCGCAAACGGGCGGAAAGACAGCGCCTCGTCGAGATTGGCCTTGATGTTCACACCGTCATACGGCATGTCAATTCTTCCTGTCCATTAACACATAAGTGGCGCTGGCGATCCATAAACGGGCGCTGGAGGAAGATCCCAATTCAGATTGGGATTTGTATAACTATGGGGTTGCGCTGGTGGAGATGTGGCGAGCCAAAGAAGCCATTCCAGTCTTACGCAAGGCGGTGGAGCTATCACCGAAAAAAGAGCCGCTATGAGCATTGAGAACCTCGCGCCCCCTCCATCTGGTCGGCTGCTGGTCAAACGCCAGGGCAGCAGCATCACCCGGCGCATACCCAAGCCTGTCGTGGTGATAGATACCCGGGAGCAGGTGCCTCTCGACTTCGCGGCCACGAGCAACTGGATCGGCGGAACCACCCGGCGCAAGCTCGATGCCGGCGACTATTCTGTTGTCGGGATGGAGCGCCTCCTCCGGTTGGAACGTAAAAGCCTTAGCGACCTGATCACCACCCTGATGCAATCTTACAGACCATGACCCTGAGCGCCAAACAAACACCTCGTGAATATTGCTTCCTTTTTGCTTTTAATCTCCGAGCTTCAGCGCATCCTTGGCGAAGGTTTTGTCATGGGCGGGATGAATACGCAGCTATTTTTAGGCCGAAGGATCTCGCTGGCTCGTTGCCAGAAAGGAGGCCCCTGATGACTGACTTTTCATTCCCTCACAGGATAAGACCACTGTCTTCCGCCGCCCCCTCTGGATTCTCCACCGCTGCCTCTACGAAGACGTCCTCCACATCTTCTTCAGGTACGACCCCAACGAGGTCAACTATACCAATGTCAACTGGTCGGCCAGCGAATACGCCTGCAACGTTGACGAACTCCTGCCCCGCCTCAAACACGCGCGCTCGAAAATCCAGCTCGACCGCATCATCCACAGCGTATTCCAGAAACGCTTCCCGCGTTACTTCCACACGACCTGGGCCGGATTTCGACGGCAACGGCTCCCCGCCGACCACCGCTTCCAATACCTCACCCGCGACCTGTCGCGCTGCATCAACCGTCCCGCAACTCGCGCCGAGGTCCGGCGTGTGGTGGATATAGAAGCCGTGCTTTGCGCCGCCATTGGTCCCCTCCTGTCCCATGCCGGCAAGCACTGCGAAACCATGCGCCTCGCCATCCAAGCCGCCCTGCGATCAACGGCGGAAAACGAACCACTCGTCCCCGACCCTTTCCAGAAAACTTGCTCCGCAAAACGAACCTGTCCCAGACCCACTCCGTCTCCCCGCTGATCCGGTTACTCTATGCTTTGACTCTTTCTAAAATGCCAACCACCAAGCAACTCCAGGGTGATATTCATCTGAATAGTCCGAAGGCATTATCGCCTGAAGCGGCTGCAGGCCTGAGCCACCACAAAGGGTCCTTAAGCCTCCGCGGATGGGATGCCGTCTCGGACCAAACGGCGGCGGTGCTGGCACGGCACGAAGGAACGCTCAATCTTGATGGTTTGAAAAGCTTATCAGCGGAAGCCTTGAGATCATTGGCCCAGGTGCCGGATAAGTGGCTGAGTTTGGTCTATACATTCAGCGAAAAACTCCACGCGGCCCGCCATTCCCTCAAGCAATCAACTCGGGATCGATTATGTCATCCAACCACTTGAAACCATCTCCTGCCACACAACTGATTCAGCACCTTCGCCAGTCCGCTCTCTGCGTTGATAACGACTGGGCGATTGACCGCAACGGCGGCTTTTCCTGGTGGCCTCACCATCAGCGACAGGACGTTTTTATCGACCGCCAATCCTCCCAAACAAAAGGCGCGCTGCTGGAACGGGTAGTCATCACCACGGAGGTCGGCACCCTCCGCCGCGAGGAATTTGCCACCAATGACTTGGTTCGCACCTTGGCCCGTCTCGCTACCGTGTCCGGCATGGTTTGCGAGGAGACGCGTTTGCGGTTGCACTCCCATGCCTGGGTCGATAAGTCCAACCAACCGCTCTACGACGTCGTTCTTGGCCTGGTGGCCGGTTTGCAGATACGCGAGGCGTGGATAATCGCCACCGCCCTCGAGGAAGCAAAGCTGGCCACGCCCGCAGCGACTCCCCATCCTGTCAGTGGTATGCGGGATGAGCCTGATGAGATCGCGTCAGTCGTTGATACGCTGATTGCTCCCGCAGGCCGGCAGGAACCGCCATGGCCCGCCGAAATGTTCGAGCACGTGCGCGAAAACTATTTTGCCGGGCCGCCCTGCCTGCTCGCCAATTCCGCCCCAAGCGGCGTGACGGCTGAATTTCCTTTCGGGACCGAAAGTTCACTGCTCCAGGCCAACACTACCCAAAGCCATCCCGTGGTGGGCAAAGGCCTCTGGGTAATGAACTCGTTCGGAGTGGATGAGGCAAAGGATGACTTGTGCCACAATCCCCTTGCCTTGAATGCCTGGGAGATCGAGCACTCCAATCTCCCCTTCCTCGGTAGCTGGTGCGCTCCGGAAGAAGGCATCTTGAATTTCGTCACCTTTGTCCCCAACATCATGAAACACCCGGCTGTGGCAACCAATTTTATCCTGCTTGGAGCAGGCCGTGCCCGTTTGATGGCCATGAAATGGCGCGACGATGACTGGTCAAAGACCTGGGACGCCGACGGTAACTGCCGGGCAAAGACCGCCATGGAGCGGGCTATGTCGGAGCGTCCTGAATCCTGAGATGACCTGGCTGATCCTGTGGCAACCGAATATCAACCGCACAAGTTGATCTTGTCCAAGGCTCTTCTGACCACTATGATTGACCGCTGCGTAAATCGGGAGTAAGGACCCGGCTTGGCGGTAAGAACTGATGGCGGAAAAACACTGGAAATCTATTTCTGCGTCGCGCTTCCCCTGGGAACAGGAAGCGCTTGATTTCATACACGCAGGGTTTCCAGCCCAGGATAACTACGTCGCGTGGTCCAATTTTGAGTTTATTGCTGACGACGGCTCCATCAACGAAGTGGATTTCCTGGTCGCCTGTCCGCAGGGCATCTTCCTCACCGAGATCAAAAGCAAGCCCGGCACCGTTTCGGGCGACGCCAACAACTGGGTCTGGGAGCATGAAGGCCGCAAGCACAGCGATGAAAGCCCGCTGATCCTCGCCAACCGGAAGTGCACGAGTTCCTCGCGTGCCTCGTCAAGGTGGAAGATCAACTGACACGCCCAACCGTGGACGTGGTGAACCCGCTCCAGGCAACCAGCGGCAGGGCGTTGGAGAACGGCTTCAAGGTCGTGAATAAACTGGGCGCAGGGGCGACGGCGGTGGCGTTTCTGGTCGAGCGCCAGGGAGAAAGCTGCGTCCTCAAGGTCGCCCGTTCCGCCGACTTCAACAGCCGCATCAAGCGCGAGTTTGAACTCCTTAAACAGTTGAACTGGCCGCAGATTGTCACTGCGGCGGACCTCTGCGAGTTCGGGGAGTTATACGGTTTCACGATGGAGAGCGCGGGAGACCTGACGTTGGCGAGGCATCTGCGCTCAGAAGGCGCGCTCGACCTTACCATGCGTGGAGTCGAGATGTGGCGCGGTGAGTTCGGAGAACTTCCGTTTCCACATCCCGCTCTTCAAACCGGACGGGCGGTTTTCCCGCATACGGCTTCCGGACAAGGTGCTCAGGTTTTCGCCCACGGCAGGTTTGCAGTTTGTTTTTTTTCCGTAGATACAATCTCTCCTTGAATTCCTATACGGTATTGGCCCTAAGGAGCCTTGTTCTCTATCAGCGCCTGTACGTGCTCTGGGGAAACCCGCGCGGCGCGCGTCGCCATCAGTGAATGGAAAAGCCACGCCTTCCGGCCCCGGCGCTCTCGAGCACGTTCCACGGCCTTTTGCGCTTGAACAGCCAGGATCGGCCCGACCACGGTGGCGCAGACTATTAAGATTTCACTCACTTGCATAATGTTCCTTCGGTTACCTTTCTGGTTCGCCAATGTTCACTCCGCCAGCGCCTTGAAAAAGGCGTCCGCTGGCTCGCTGTAAAACTCAATGTTGATCTTCGTCCACAATTCGTCCGGCAATTCGTTCAACTGCCGGCGCGCGGCCACCGGCATCAGGAGCACCGCTGCTTGTTTCTCGACGGCAATCTCCACCAGCGCCACCGCGTTCGGCAGCATCTCCAGCGAGCCGCCCAGGTTTAGTGAGCCGACCACGATCAGGCCGCCCCGAGTGCTCCGCTCCAGCAGCCCCCCGGCCAGCGCGATGAGCACCGGCAGACCCAGCCCGCCGCCGCTCTTGTCGTTGTCCATCGCCCGCATCTGCACCGAAAATTCATGCGTGCGCGGGTCCCGGTCGCCCACGAGCTTCTTCGCCAGCGAATACAGGTTCTGCTCGCCGACCTTCACGCTCTCCTTGAATCCCGGCGGCGCGGGCGTGTTCAGGATGTGCACCCCCCCACCTGGCCCGGCGGCGACTTCGATGCGATACAGCCCCGGCCCGGCCTC
>JBAXTC010000586.1:0-5145 GCA_037130375.1 Verrucomicrobiota bacterium
TTGGAAACGGCAAACCTCACACACTTCAGCCCGCCGGGCTCCATTGTTTCCGAAAGGGCGGGCGTGTTGGCGACCGCCACGTTCTCACGTTTGACATGAAGCGCGAGACGCCACGACACTTTGAATCCAGGCTCGTCAAAACAGGGAAACACCCTCCTGGCATAGGTGGCCTCCATCTGGGTGGCGGCATACCAGCTATCGGCTTCCTTGCGGCGGAACAGGCCGTTAAGATCCCGGTCGGACATCGCGCCCTGGTAGCGCACATGGAGTTGCGCCTTTCCGCGTTTGGCCGGCTGCTCGAAAGCGAACCCGAGGAATTCCTGGCCACCGCTGACAGGAGTTACGCTAAACCGACGGCCTTGCTGGAGCAGCCAGGCGTTGGTGACCGCCAGCCCGCGGCCATGCAGCCACAGAAATGCCGTGGAGCGCTCGAATTCAACGTCGATCACGACCTCCCCAGTGAAATAGTCTTGTTCCGGCAAAACCCACAGCTCGACCGCGCAGGCTGACGGCCGCGCATCGTCGCCCAGGCGGAGTTTGGGTGGCATGGGTGTCTCGGAACCGGCCTGCGCGAAGGACGCCATGCTCAGCAACACGGCTGAAATGGCAGCGCAGACGCGGTTGATATCACGCGATGGCAAATAAATTTCTGGTTTCATAAATTCTGGATTCTCGAGAACACTTATCCCAACTCGCCCCGCCACGTCAAACGCGGAATGATTAGAGACTCCGATTGGGAGCATCGCATAGCCAGCAACTTGGAACAGGGACTTGCATCCTTCTCTCAAACTCCGGGAGCCTCCCCGGCAAAGCTGGGGCGGCTCCCGTTCATCCAGTAATGCGAGATCACGGCGAGCGGAGACGGTAGAACCCATGCACGCCGTCGGTCGGCACGGCGAGGCTGTGGCGTCCATACTGCATGAAGGGGGTGGCGTCGGAGGCCGCCCAGGGTCCATTCACGGTGGTGGCGGTTTCGACGGCCCAGCCGACCTCCTCGCCCGGCCAGGACAGGAGGACGGCCGGCGCGACGGCCAATGCCGGCGGCGGGAAG
This sequence comes from Verrucomicrobiota bacterium, assembly GCA_037130375.1. Taxonomy (GTDB): domain Bacteria; phylum Verrucomicrobiota; class Verrucomicrobiia; order Limisphaerales; family UBA8199; genus JAPLUA01. The sequence continues at coordinate 1,052 of JBAXTC010000586.1, forward strand.
GGACACTGGAGCGTGCCTTGCTGGGTAATGTTGGTGGCGAGTGGCTCGACCACGACCGGGTTGGTGACCATGCAGAAACGGTTGTTGATCAGCGTCGAATTGGTGGCGATCCCAATCGCGCCCTGCGGATAATCGGGATCATCGCCCAGCAGAATGATTCCGGTTGAAATGTCGGAAAACGTGTTGGTGGCGATAAGCGTGTTTTGACCGGAAACGAAGAGGCCGGCGGGACGGTATCCGCGGCTCACCGCAAAGCTGTTGCCCACAATCTGGCTGCCGGTGTCAAAGAGCGTGGCCAAATGCAGTTGGTTGTTACTGAAGGTGTTGCCCTGGTAGGTCACCGGCAACAATTGCGCTGGGGGAGTCTGGCCGAAATAAGCCCACAACCAGTCAACGGCATATACTCCGATGGCCCAGTTCACACCCGATCCAGTAAAGACGTGATCGGTGATCGTGTTGTTTCTGACCTCTCCAGTGGCTCCCGGAGAAATCCAGATTCCAATCTGCGCTCCGTTTGTCGTGGGCCCGATCCCAGTGATCCTATTGACCGCGATGGTGAAGGACAGGCGCGGGAGCAGGCGGCTGGCAGCCGCGTCTGCGCCTTTGACCAGGATGGAAAGGTCGTTGTCCTGGAAAGTGCTGTGCAGGATCTGCATTGCCACCGGTCCCGTGCCAAGCGTCGTGTTGTTCCCCGCCACGACCCCGAAACCATTGAATCCTGTGAGTTGGCTCTGCATCCGAAATCGTGAAACGGAACAAGCCTCGATTGTGCCGGTGGCCCCGGAGCAGATGACCCCGGCAAGTGCGGCGGTATAGCTGCACGCCAAATGCTCCCCTTCAAGCTTTATTCCTTTGATGGTTACCTCCGATAAAGCGACGCCCAAAACCGGCACGGTGAGGAAGTCGTAGGGCGTCATGCTCGCGGGCATTCCTGTCGTGGCTCGCAATACCACGCCGGGCACACCGGCGAGCGTCAGTTTCTTTCGCAGCACGAAGACCTGCCCGGTGTAAACCCCGGGGGCGATGTGGATGGTATCGTTGGTTTGGGCCGCGTTGACCGCAGCTTGGATGGTCGGGTAATCCGCCGGCACGTTGAGGTCGGCGGCGGTGGCAGCAGCCGTTAATCCCAGGCACAGGATGGCGGCGGTTACGTTCGGTCGTATTTCAGTCATTTTCTTCATAGTGTTGTTTCCCTTTGGAAGGGCAGTTCGGCCCTTCTCTAGTAAATGCGGGATTTCGCGACGGGAACAATCATCTGAACACGATTCTCTTCCCATGTGCGACGATGGCCGCCTCCTTTCTGGCAATAGGTTCTCGGGCTCGGAGCACCTTCCACAGGCTGTTTGACAAAAGGACACGTTTGGGCCACATTGGGTATATGAGCGCCATAGCCAAGAGCCGTATTGACCCCGAACTGAAACGCCAAGCTGAAGCCGTCTTGGAAGAGATCGGACTGAAACCGCGGGCCGCATTGGAACTTTTTTACAGGCAGATCATTAAGCGCCGGGCAATCCCGTTCCCCCTCCAGGCAGACAGCCCGGAAGATGACACTTTGAGCCCTGCCGCCCGGCGCAATAAACTGGCTGACGAGTTTTAAGCATGAGAACTGTCCCACAACCCGGCGAGGTTTGGTTCATTGACTTGGGCATGGTTGGCAAACCGCGTTATGCGCTCGTGTTGGCGGCGCAAACCGATGCCCGACTGGCACTGGCCAGCGTGGTTTTGATCACCAGACAATTCCAGAACACACCTTACGAGGTCACACTGCCCCGCGTGCCTTGGTTGCAGGAGCAAAGCTACATCAACGTCCAGAGCATCCAGCCGGTGAAGTTCACGGAATTCGTCCGCAAGGCTCCTGGAAAGTTTGATGTTCGCGCAATTAGCGAAGTGGAAGCCGCGCTCAAACGCTGGTTGAAGCTCTAAAAACCCTCACCAAACCCTACCGGCCGACCAAAAGCGTCACATTTGAAGTCCCGAACGGATGCCTGTTTCCAATTGAAAGAATCAGCCTTTCGCCGGTCCGCGAGTTTCCTGGATTGCCTGATAAAGCCAGGTCTTGGAATACGTCCACCAGCGCACGGCCGTGGGTTCGGAAATGCCCAAAGCCTGGCCGGCTTCCTTGAGGCCCATGCCCGCGAAGTAGCGCAGCTTCACCAATTGCGCCTTCTGCGGCGCATGTTGGCTGAATCGCTCCAGGGCTTCATTCACGGCCAGCAGCTCGTCGTCCTGCATGGGCGCGGCGATCTCCCCATCATCAATATCCAGTCGTTCCTGGCCGCCGCCGTGACGCCTCGCCTGCTTGCTTCGGGCGCGGTCGATGAGGATGCGCCGCATGGCTTCGGCGGCAGCGCAAAAGAAGTGAGTGCGGTTTTCCCAAGCCGGTTGCTCGTCGCCACCGAGACGCAGCCAGGCTTCGTGAACGAGGGCGGTGGGCTGGAGGGTTTGCGTACCCGATTCCCGGGCCATTTTGCGCGTGGCGAGCCGGCGTAATTCGGCATACACCAGCGGCAGCGGCATGGTTTGGATCCGCTGCAGAGGCGTGGTGGTCCAGACCTCGGCCGTCCACGGCAAGGCGACGCCGTTGGACAATCCCGGCGGCATGATACGGCCAAAGCCGCTGCCATCCTCTTCGCACCCACCGAATGCCGACGGGGGCAGCGAAACCTGCTCCGGCGCAGCCGGCGGCTCATCCACCGACCAGAGTCTGACCTCGCCGTTGCGGCCGCCAGTCGCCAGGACACGGCCGTCAGGCGAGAAGTCCACCGCCGTAATCGGATCGGTATGGCCGCGAAACGTCCGGGCTTTCTGCCAATGCGAAGTTTCCCAGAGCCGGACGGCGGGATCGCCCCCCACGGTCGCCAGCCAGCGCCCGTCGGGAGAAAACACCGCCCGTGCGACGGCGGCGAAATCGTGCAGTTCCACCACGAGACTCCGATCGGCGACATTCCAAACCCGGGTGGGTGAGGCGCCGCCCGGATTGACGAGCCAGCGGCCATCGGCCGAGAATTTCAAAACCCCAAGACTTCCCGGAGCATTCGTGAGAAAGCCAAGCTTGCGGCGTTCAGCCAGATTCCAGAAGGCGATGTGCCCAGACTCCTCCGCGACGATCAGAACCTTGCCGTCGGGCGAGAAGAGTCCCTGGGTCGCACCGCCCGATTCGGTTTCAAACGGCTGCAACCAGGTCTTCCCGTCCAGATCCCAGAGGCCGACTTGATTGGCGAAAGCCACAGCGAGCACTTTTTGATCGGGAGAGATGTCCAGCGAGGTGACCGCTGCCTTGGCATCGAGCAGGTGGGATTCAGTGCCTCTTTGCAGATCCACAAGCGTTACGCCCCTATCAAGTTTCCATCCTATGCGGTAAAACAGAGCGTTCCGCTTGGGCGCCACGGCCATGACATCTGAGACGCCGCCGCCAAAACTCAGGTTGGTGATGAAGATCGAGGGCCGGTGCTCTCTGAGATTCCAAAGCACGGTGCGCCAATCGGCCACCCCGGTAGTCAGCAGCGTGTCGTCGGTCAGAAAGCGAAGACTTGTGACCCAATCAGTATGCGCGACCAGCGAGGCGTGCAGGTCGCCATCGCTGAGCTTGGCCAGATAGCGCCACTCCCAATTGCGCAGATCGGTTTCGTGCGGCGCCGGCAAATAACGGCGCAAGAGCCTCCGCGCCATGCCCAGATCGCCCTCATTGAGGGCGCGATTGGCCAGATCCATGTCCGCGACATAGCCGGTGCGATGCGTTTGCAGTTCGGCGCGCCGGGCGCGCACGGCCTCCAGGCTGCCGACCAGCACCCCCGCCGCCAACACGATCATTACCACCACTGCCGTTCGTACAGCAGCACCCCCAGCGAATAAATGTCGCTGCGCGTGTCGATGTCCAGGACGGTCATCATCGCCTGCTCGGGACTCATGTAGGCGGGTGTGCCGAGAAACTGTTCGAACGCGGTGAAAAGCGTCTGGTCGGTGAGCCGTCCCTGTGTCGCCTTGGCGATCCCGAAATCAATGATCATAGGCACCCCGGGCGCGCCGGGATCATGGAGGGTCACCAGGCTTTGACTTTTTGATGGCTCAAAAAGCTGGAACCCATGATTCAACTG
>JBAXTC010000587.1:0-5145 GCA_037130375.1 Verrucomicrobiota bacterium
GGTGTACGGGGCGGCGTGCGCGACGTTGCTCCATGGGCCGAACGGGGTGTCGGCGCATCTGGCGCTGGCTGTAGCTGGTCATGCGGTGCGGGTCCAACGCCAGGAGCGTGCCTTGGAAATGTCCTCCCGCACGGCGCAATTTACCCAAGGCGATTTGGAGTTGTTGGGCCTGTTGGAAGGTGTGACTTTGCAACAGATCGTGGATCGCCAGGTCGGTAGGGACGATGGGCAGGCCGTTGGCCAGCTCAAAAATCCCGCGAGGTATCAAATCATTCGGCCCAGCTTCAGTGTTCTGAGTTGTCCGTGTAATCTTGTGCTCTTTGTGGTTGGCCAACTGCTTTCTTTAGGTTGAAACGCGTTCCCGATTGGCTGGATGTTGTTGTCGAGGAATGGCTCACATTCAGGCTGCTTGCAGCACGAGTTGGCGCGCCGAGGTGTCCAGCCGGGCGGCCCGAATCCCGAGGCGCAAATCTCGGTGCAAGCGGAACCTGGCCCAGACCATCAGCGCCACATTCTTCGCCAGAAAGAAGAGCAGCGCTGGGATCACCGCCGGCATTCTCCCCCGGGACCCCGTCGCCGACCACGAGTGGTCCGCCGCCAAGGCCCAGCACCCCATCAAAGCCACCGCCAGCGCCAGCGGAAGCAATTGCACCAGCACGACAGTTCGAGTCACCGCGCCCATCAGGTTGCGCGCGCGCAGCCCAAAACACAACCCCACCCAGCAGAGCGCCAGCACCTCGAGCGCGAGGTTCACCGCGATCAGGAAGGTCGGCAGGACGAACCAGATTTCCCGACGCGGGCCGTTGGGCAAATCGCAGATGAGAGAAATGCCCGCGGGCACGGCCAGTGCCAGCACCCCCGCCAGCGGCCAGGTCAACGCCCGTCGTAACACCCGCCATTGACCGGCCAGAATGTTTCGGCTGCCGATGGGTGAAGTCAGCAGCAGTTCCAAATCCTGCTGACGCCGGGACTCGTGGAAGAAGCGCGCCGCCGCCCACGCCAGCAGCCCGCTGGAAAACAAAATCACCGCCAGGCCGGCAAACGACATCAGCCCCCAGGCATCCCCAAGCGCTGCGCCGTTGCCGAAGATCGACCCCAACGCGCCGAATTGCGCCAGGAAATCGAATGCCACGGCCAGCCATATCAGCCCTTCCGCAGGCCGCATTTGCTGAACGCGCCACTCGATGGGATCGGCATCCCAGGGCCGCGGGTCCGTCAGCCACGAAGCCCGTGCGAGCGCGGGCACGGCTTCCTCCGCACCCGAGGGTGTTTCCGCGACCGCTTCGGCAGTGGCACAGACTGCATATTCAGCCTGCGGCTCAGGCTGGCGGAAATGCTTTTGCGGTTCGTCCTGCCAATTCCTCGTCAACGTGACCGCAGCCTGGCGCAGGAGAATCCAGCCCAACCCGAGCGTCCCCACAACCCAAAACCCGAACAGTGGATTGAACAGAACCGGCCCGCGCGCCGCCGTCATCCAACCTGTCAGCCCGAGCAGTCGCGCCATTGGCACCGCCCCGGCGCCGAAGCCGGCGTTCGCCAGAATCTCGGCTCCGAAGGCCAGCGCCGCGACCAATCCCAGCGTGGCTGCCACAGCGTTGCGCCGCTCCCGAAACACCGCGGACATCCACAAACCCGCGGCCAGCGAGACAAACAGCGTGTTCAACAAACCAACCCCGGTCATCGCCGCCTCGGACCCGCTCACCCCGCCGGCCAGCACCGGGACCATCAGCGCCGGCAAGCATCCGAGGAGCACCAGAAAACAGGTGAGCCCGCACGAAAGCATTTTTCCATACACGATCTGCGCCGGGCTGACGTGGGTCAGCAGCAGCAGCCCCAGCGTCCCCTCGCGCCGCTCCCGACTGATGGTGTCCGCAGCCAACAGGCCCATCAGCAGCGCCGCCAGAAATACCAGCCAGGCCATGTCATGCAGCAGAGTTGCGCCCGTGATCATCGCGGCGGGCGCTGCCCCCACAATCCCGGCCAAGCGCGGGCGCGAGTCAAGTGCGTAACGGTTCAGCAACTCGCAGGCCTGAAACCCCAGAACCAGCGCCAGCAAGCCTCGCAGCCAATAAAACGCGGGCCGTCGCGCGCCCGCGCGCAATTCCCGTTCGACTAATGGTGGAAACATCATCGACGGCTCGAACTGTTTGCTAAAACGAAAAGAACTTTAACACCTGAACCTCGTTCTTGAAAACCAGGCGGATGCTGGGGTTGTCGAATTGCACGTCGTACGGGAAGCGGTCCTGACAATGTTCCCACATCAAATGGCCATTATCGGGATTGAGCCGCTTGATGGACATGGTGGCGTGCCGGCCGATGATGGAATCCACCGTATAAGGACTGTCGCCTTCGTCCTCATCCTGGTCGGAAGCATACGAGTAAACGGTGTAGATGAACTTGCCCGAGACGTAGTTGACCAGGCCGCCTGGCTCCGCGCTCCACAGAGTCTTGCCAGTGCAGGAATCGATTTTCATGACGACGTTAACGTCCTTCTTTGTGATATCAATCTGGTTTGAGTACTTGAGGGAATCCAGGCTGGCGGTCGTGGTGTTCAAATACATCATGTCCTTCCCGTCGAAAAACATGCCGGCGATTCCGACCGATGGCAGGCGCCACCGGGCGTTGCCCGTCGCCAGGTCGAAGGTGGTCAGCACCCCCTGATCGAAGATGTAAAGCGCGTCTTTGTGCTCGACGCAGGGGCCCTGGCCGTAGGGGGATTTGTCTTTATCCAAAGTGGTCAGGCGACCGACCACGTTGAAGTTGAGGGTGCTCTGCCAAAGCTTTTTGTTGGCCTGGTCAAGCACCACCACCATCTTGTTCGCCGCAAGCACGTTCACGGTCTTGAGCGGAAAAAGCGTCGGTCGGCCGGTCACCTCGCCGCTCCAGAACTCCGGCGCGTCCGGCCGCCTGATCGTAACGAGATAGCGGCTTTCATCCTCGAGCACAACTTCACCGCCGCGTTCACGCTGCATGTCGTTGAGCATTTCGTTGGAAAGCTGGGCCGTCTTCGCAACGCTCAGATTGCCATCCAGCGCCGGCTTGGCCGGGGACGCCTTCATTGCTGCGCGGGTAACGATGTGCTCCTCGATCAGCTTTACCGAGAATTGAACCATGCCCTCTTTTGTGGGGATGAGGGTGAATTCCTCCTCGGGCGGTCGCTTTGCTTCGGCGGACGGAGGTTTGCGGCCCGGTTGGCCATTAGCTTCGGCCAGGATACGTTCCTGGCTCCTGCTGTTGGCCACGATCACCGGCAGAGCGATGCTGGCGGCCAAAGACAAATGCTGCGCCTGCTGGGCCACTTTCGCCGGCTCCATGATTTTGCCTGCGTCCTGCCCAGGCATTCCGACTGGCAACCCAGCCCTTTCCGAGCGCCGCCCGGAGGCCGATGCCCTGCCGCCGGACTTCACAACGACGCCCTGCTGATTCCCCATGTCGGCCACGGCCGGCTCTCGCCGCCCAAACTCCTCGGTGCGCGCCTCGCAGGTATCCAGGTTTATGTGGGTGACGGTCCGGATTCCCGAGTCCTCTTCCATCTGCAACAATTCGTCCCCGCACGAAATGAGTGCTCCCAAACCACCGCGAACGGGAATCTCCTTCACGGGATTGCCGTTCTCCCAGTCGTAGCGCACGAGTTTGCCGGGCGAGACAACCCAGATGTTTGAGCCGCAGACGCGGAGGTCCAGTTCGGCTGCGGCCTGCTTTTCCATGCTCTTTCGGAGCTTCTCGGGCGAGGGCATTTTCGGCGCGTGGTCCGGATCTTCGCTGTTGGCCTTGTCGATGGCGACTTGCGTCGCCTTGGTTATTTGGGCGATGGCATCGTCTATCTGCTTTTTGTCGGTCAGGTGCCGTGACCAGATTTCCTTCTTTTGCTTCAGGTCATGCCGGGCCAGGGTGTCGCCGTGTAAGAACACGAGTTGGTCCTTGCCGCCGAAGAAGGATCGGCCCGAATAGGCCGGCTGGGCAAAGGCAACCGAATACACGGGCCTTGGAATTCCGCCAATCCAGGCGTACCAGAACCAAAAGCCGAGCAGGCTCAAAACCACTGCGGCAATGGTGGTGGCGGTCCAAACCGTCTTGCGCCAGAGCCGGGCATCCCTCACTGATTTCTGCCCCGCATACAGCGGCACCTCGATGCCCTGCGCCTCGGCCTTGCCCCGGCAGAGTGGCGAACAAACGTAGCCGAACAATTCCATGCACTTCGGGCAAAGGGGCTTGGAACAGACGTAACACCGATCCGTCACAAACTGGTCTGGATGCTTGGGGCACCGTTGCTGAACGTCGGAAGTGGCCGGCGCAAGCGGGGCCTCGCTGGTCTCAGAGAGGTGGTTGACGTAATCCGATATGTCCAGCCCGCAAGCGGGGCAGACGAACTTCACCGCGTTGCCCGCCATCTCCGCTGTGATGTCGAAGGCAAACTTCGCCCCGCAAGAGCATTGGATTTTCATTTCACCTCAAGGCTTGGGGTTCAGCAACACAACGCCCTGGGTCAGCCCGAGGGAAAACGGCAATAGGGCAGGCGTGGACTCGACGTGGCCATCGACAAAGAGAAAATTCCCGCCCTCCTTGCCGTGGTTGTTTCCGGGCGGCTTGCCGGTGCTGGAAAAGACGCGTTGGTTGGTCTCTTTTGCTCGTGTATCGACCTGCCGATCGCTCATTAAAACCGCCTGCGTGTTGGTCGAGAGTCGCCCCATGCAATAGGCATAGCTGATTCTCCTTTGCCGGAACGATTCGCCCGCAGGCAGCGACGAATCTTTGCTGCCGGGGCAGATGAAAGCGGCGGTATCAATCGTATAATGCGGCACCAACTCATCCAGGGCTTCTTCCGAGGTGCGCGCACCGGCAGTTTTCGGGAAAGTGCCGGAATGGTCGGTGGCAAAAATCTCCAATGCCACGGAAATCTTCTCCAGATTCTTCCGGCAGACCGCTCGTTGCTGACGTTGGCGGCTGGGCGAGCTGGAGCCCCAATACATCGTGGTGAAAATGAGAATCAAGGCGAAGACAACCAGCAGCTCGATGAGCGAAAAGCCGGCCTGCAAACCAATAGCGCGGCGGGAACCAGCCGCCGAGCAGTGCGCGATGTTCCGCTCATGCCTCACGCTATTCCCTATATCCCAGCCGCCCCATCCTGGCAATCCCTGTTTGATT
>JBAXTC010000588.1:0-5113 GCA_037130375.1 Verrucomicrobiota bacterium
CCGCACAACTAGCCGACGCGCCGTGCGCCCCGCACGGTTTCGCCGGACGGTTACCTTCAAGTTCACCGCCGCCGGATCGAATACATCCATCACACCATTGGTGCAAACGAAGCTGGTGACAGGCACCCAGTCCACGAGATTGGTCGTGGCTTGCAAGGTGTAGCTATGGCCGGTTTGACCGAAGATGGTGAGCTTGAAACCGCCATCGGACAGAAGCTTCCAACCGACAAAGTGCAGGTTGTCCCAGACCAGCGGATTTCGCCCCAGCAAATACTTTTGCAGGTTGCTGAGACCGTCTCCCGCGGGATCGTTCTGTGCCAGTGAATTGTCAGCGGCCAGGCCAGTCGGATGCCCGAAGTATTTCACCATCCACCAGTCCGGTATGCCGTCCCCATCGTTGTCAACTCCCGTGCCGTCGGCCATCAGCCGATTTGCCACGGCTTGGGCTGAATTTAGCCCGTTGCTCCCCACCGCCACTACGGCATAGCTCACGAATTGCATTGCTCCAACAGCCAGATTTGTTCCGCTGTAAAGTCCCACACCGGCCTCCGTCTCTCCAACCTTGACGTAGCTGCCCCCTGGCAGAGTTGCTCTCAATACGTCATAACGCACCACATCCCGGTCATTGTACCCGTCGTCCTCCGACAGCGCCCACATCAGCACATTAGTTCCGTCCAGACCAAAGCGTGCGCTAACGGCACTGGGCGGCGCAGGAAGGCCCTGCGTGGTCGCAACCTGAATTGCCGACGATAGGGGGCTTTCGTTCCCGGTCGTGTCCACCGCACTCACCGCCACAAAGTAGTTCGTCCCTGCCGCCAACCCCCGCAGCAGCCAATTGGTGCCACCGACTTGCACTGGCGACGGTCCTCCCTCGACGCTTGCTGTGCCGTCCCACGGCGGGCCGCTTTGCCCCATCCGATAATACACCCGGCATCCGGCAAAGTCTGGCTCGCTGTTTGTCCTCCAGGAAACCGCAATTCGGCTCTGGCCGGCTGTCACAACGACCCCCGCTGGTGTGGAAGGGGCGGTGCTATCCGCTAGCTGAATCCCAACGCTTCCAAACGCATCCCCGGCAGCCGAACCAAGGCTGACACTGGCCGCAAACCCTCCGGACGGCGCACGCAGTATCAGTGTCACCGCGCCATTCGTGCTGAACAACTGAACGCCAGGAGCATTTGTATCCATATCCGAATTGAGAATCTGGACGCCGACCGCTGTGGCCGTAAACAGCCACTGTTGCGTCGCCACTCCCCCCGTGTTCAGCATCAGGTTTGTGACTACTGCCGTCATTTGTGAAACCCCATCGGCCGGCAGCGGGTTCGTGCTCAGGACCAACCGCAAGTCCCCCGTCGGCAAGGGAGGAGCGATAGCGTAGGTCCCCAGGTTCGTGATTGTTGCCGTTACAATGTTGGAGACGGTGTCCACCGCGCCACCCACCAAAACCCACCCGTTCGTACCGTCGCTCAGGCGGTAGATCCTCAAATCAGCCTCCTCCAATCCCGCCACGCTGGCAGTCGTATAGGCCATCGCCAGTGTGCCAGTTCCGTGGAAGGAGTTGGTGCTCTCAAAGCGAAACACCCCGCTCAATCCATAAATATAATTGCTCGGCACCAGCGAACTCGACCCATACACCACTGGGTCGCCGAAATAAGAGCCCATTGCAAACTGCGCCGCGAAGTTTCCACGGCTGCCGAACAGACTGTTCCGCCACCTCGATACCAGCGCGGAGCCACCGTCCATCACCCCCGCTCCGAAACTTATCACCGCCCTCGTGGCGTTTTCGCCCGCCGAAACCACCGTCTGAGCGGCGCTGGAAACCGTGCTTTCCACCCGGTTCAGAGCCCGGCCAAGCGGTACCGCGGCATACCCAATCCACACCGCTTCTTTCGCGAGCAAAGTCTCGGTTGGAATTAAGTCTGCGGTATTGTTGGCATGCCACTGCGAGGGCATCCGCCGCGAATGCCAGATTTGCCCCCTTTCCAGCACCGCCTCCGCGCCGCGCTCAGTCTTGGCGTCAAGGTGCAAACTCAGTCCCTCAGAGATCGCCTTCAGTTCGGCTGCTAGCGGCATCTCCCAGACCTTGGCTGTATAAAGCGTCCGCGTATAACCAAGCACGCTGTTATGCGCTTCTGGAGCCCCCAAGATACCCGCGGTCAAGTCATCCGCGTGCTGCGGCTTTAGTTGCGTCTGCGAGCCAAATCCAGCCTTGAGAAGCTCCCAACCCGCGCCCAGGACCGCCAAATCGTTCATCGAGTCCGGACTTGGCAGCGCGTAACTCAGCGTCTCGGAGGTCTCGGCTCTTAGGCTCGGGCCAAGCTGCTGAGTCACGCCCTTCCAGCCGATGACGCTCAGGTCAACCCCGGCTGCCGTCTCCCCGTGAAACTGGACCTCCACCCGCGAAGGATGCGAAGCTCCCCCTGGCGTGACCGCCCGGGCTGAAATCGTCTGGCTGACGGCACCCGAAAACTGCAAACCGAGACCGCGCAGCTTTGACTGATTGTACTTCATGTAACCAAGCACCCCTCCCACGCTTCCCGACAACTCCGCCTCAAGACCTAAAATCGTTGCATGCTCGTTGGGTATGACTGTGTTCTCGTATCCCAGGAAGCCTCCGAGGTGCCCATCGAATTCGCCCCCGGCTTTGGCATTAAGATTCCCGAAACTCCCCGCTTCAAACAGCGCTTCCCCATTCGCGTAACCGCCCAAATGCACCTCGCCCTCTGAACCCGCCAGCGATATTTGCAAAAGATCCGTGCCGTAATAGAAAGCCAGGAAGTCTCCCAGCGAATGGGCCAGGCCATCCGTCTCGACCATCGGCCCGCCAAACGCAACGACAAGTTTGTAGAGATTCAAAACCTCATCATCAGTGTCCGCCGGAAACCGATGCGAACTGGCAATGTCTAGGCCGAGATACGCGCCCGCGCCCACGCTCGCACCCGTCTTCAGGCTGCCAAGCTTCAGGCCGGGTGTGCTGATCTCCAAGCCGATACGGGCTTCAGCCTCCCATGTGCCCTTAATTGTCTCATCGAAGACCACATTTCCCTTCCAAAGATGCCGCAACTCCGTCTCCAAAGCCGTCGTCCCGCCCACCTTCCAGGCTGCAATCGTCCCGCTCGCGCCACCACCAACCTTATGTTTCCATACCTGATAGTATTGTCGCGGCACAACCTTCGCCTGGAAGTTCTCTTTCACAGCGCCAGATTCCAGAACCTCCAAGCCCTGCGCCGAGTTGACCGCTCCTAAAGACGCAGCCGGGATGCGAAGCCGAACGATTCCATCGGGGTCCGTCACGCCGCTCGCGTGCCCGGCCCATGTGTCTGAAACATCCCCCGTCTGAGGAATTGTCGCCCCGCCTGCGATGCGCAGCGCAACAGTCACCCCTCCAGCCGGCGATTTGCCATCGCTCGACGTAACAATGTAATAGCGGTAGCCGACGCCCCCATCCTCAACCTGCGTGACCACCGGGTTCACATCCGGTTGCAGCGGGATAATCCGAAACGGCCCGCTCAAAGGTGCGAGATGGATCGTGCCCACGTCGGTCGTGCCGCTGACGACTTTGATGCCCGCCACTGGCTTGCTCTCAAAACCGGCCGCGCTCACCTTCAGCAGGTACCCGGAACCCGCCGGGACATTCGTTAATGTAAACCTGCCGCTCGCAGCGGTGTTGGTGGTAAACTGGGTGCTGTCAATTCGCACCTGCGCGTTCGCGAGCGATGTGCCGTTGCCCTGCACCAGACCGGTCAGTGTCCCGGACTGAGCACTGCGAGTGTCCACGATGGTGAGGTTCGAGTCGGCTGAACTTGTCGCCGCCCACGCGGGCAGCACGGCGGTGGCCAACCCCACCAAAAACGCCGCCGTTCGGAGCGCGGACATACGGAGCGCGGACATTTCTGTCCGCCACCTCCAAGGAGCGTGGACATTCTTGCCCGTTTTTTCCACCTTTGCTTGGTCACACCTACACAAGCCTGCGGACAAAAATGTCCACGCTCCGGTCCACGCTCCCGGCGGGCTGCCCTTTGGCTTACGTTCAATCTTCATAGATTTCCTTCTCTTGCTTGTCTGCTGTCCACGCCGATGCGGAGTGGAGCGCGGACATTCTTGTCCGCATCCGTGCGCGCGTCGGCGTGGGAAGCGGACAAAAATGTTCGCGCTCCAACTCGCGCACGGAAGCGGACAAGAATGTCAGCGCTCCATTCCGCGCCCCAAGCCGCCCGGAGTTTTCGGCAGTCCTACTGGCACCGGGCGGCTCGCTGTTTTCTATTTGCCCCAGCGAACTAACCACTAGGGACAGGATAGCGGCCGGGTCAGCCGGGGCGTGTTCCAACGCCCGGGTTGAGCTGGGGGCAAGACGGGGCGGAACCCGACGTTGTTGTTGCTGTTCGTCGGGTTGTCGTTGTTGCGATTTGCCGTCCGGCAGTTGATCGCGTTGTTGTTCCAACTGCCGCCCCGATTCACACGGTTCGAGCCTCTTGGCCGCCACCCCAAATCGTTGCAGGACATGCCGATGAAACGCCCCACTCGCCGCCGGCATTACGAAAGCCAGCAACGCCTGCATCCGCTGCTGCAAAACCAGTCCGCTCCATTCACCATAGTCCATGATCTGGCCGTGACGTTTCATTCTACCTTATCCTATGGAGCGCGGGCATTGTCCGCTTCCCACGCCGCCGTTCGCACGGTTGCGGACAGAAATGTCCGCGCTCCACGCCGCCGTTCCCACGGTTGCGGACAAAAATGTCCGCGCTCCGCCAAAAATCGCGACCGCTGCGCGGGCTTCTCGTTTTCCAATCGCACACGCTTGCCATTTTCATACTCGCTCCGCAGGCAGGCGTCGCTCGCTCCACTCGCTCCGCCACGCCTGCTCCGCTCTCGCTGCCCTGCTCATGGCTGACCTGGGGGCAGGACGGGGCGGAACCCGACGTAGCTGCGGCTGACCGTCGGGGAGTAGTAGTCGCCGCGATCCGCCGTCCGGCAGTAGATCGCACTGTAGTACCAACAGCCGCCCCGAATCACACGGGACGAGCCTGAAGTGGGCCCACGAGGATCGGTCTGGGAGCCACTCGAATACGCCCCATACCAATCCCAACACCACTCCCACACATTCCCTGCCATGTCA
>JBAXTC010000589.1:0-5097 GCA_037130375.1 Verrucomicrobiota bacterium
GGTGCAACGGAGGTGCAACGGAGGTACTACGGAGGTGCAACGGAGGTACTACGGAAGTGCAACGGAAGTGCAACGGAGGTGCAACGGATATGCAATGGAGGTGCAATGGATATGCAACGGATATGCAATGGAGGTGCAATGGATATATGCAACGGATATGCAACCGAGGTGTGCTATATGCGCTGCGGGGCGGATAGGCTGTCGATACCAGGGAGAACGGTCTGGTTTGTGGGTGGATTCTCTGGTTTGTGGGTGGATTCGCGAGGTGGGGGGGATGCCTGAGCGAGGCGTTCTTACCAACCTTGCTGCCAACCTTGCCAGGAACTTGCGAATGCGCCCAGTAATGCCAGGTCCGAGACGGATTATAGCCGACCGGGCAAAAACTTCCTCCCGATGGCCCACCGCCGTTGCGCGGCTATTCAGTCCGAGCCGGCTCATTCGGATTGCGGCTTTTGCGATCTTTACGCGAGACTTCCGTCTGGCTGGCCAGTGAACCGTTCGGGCGTGCCGCCGTCAATCCATCGCCCTCTCCTCCAGTTCTCCTGGGGGGGGGGCGCACGGCTGGTCAGCGCAGCGCAGCTAGTTTCTGTCGCAGCCGCAGCCAGTCTTGCTTCAGGCTGGAGGCGGAATTTGTCTTCGATCCGTCGGTGGCCAGGCGTGCCCAGGGAGAGATTTCGTCGGAGGCCTCCACGGTCTGGCTGGACAGGAAGTGCGCCGCCAACTGCCATTCCGCAACCGACCAGTCCGGAGGCGCAATATCGTACGAGCGCAGGCTGCCATCTTCCACCAATACCAGCAGTCGGCGGTCGTCCGCGCTCAAGGCGGCCCCGACCAGATCCTTGTCGCTTTCGATGGGAGGCATGACCGGAACGCCGGTTTCGGCGTCCCACACCTGCACCGAGGCTTCGCGGCGTGTCAGAACGAAGCGGCCATCCAGACTGAATTGCTCCCATTGTCGGCCGAGGCCCGTCACCACCAGCGGCGGCGTTATGGGGCGGCCTGTAGTGGCATCCCAGACGCGCGCGGTGCCGTCGCGACTCGCCGTGAGCAGATGCCGCTGGTCAGGGCTGAAATGAACCTGAGACAGTTCGCCGCCATGCAGCAGCGGCGGCGTGAGCGGAGCGCCGTTCAGAGCATCCCATACGCGGGCTGTCCGGTCCCTGCTGCCGACGGCCAGTTTGGTGCCTGAGCGGTTGAATTCCAAGCAAACGATTTCTCCCGCGTGCTGTGCGTGAAGCGGCAGCGGCTGACCGGTGGTGGCATTCCAAAACTGCACCCGGCCGTTCTGGTCCCCCGTCACAATCCGCCTTCCATCCGGGCTGAAGGCGGCCTGTTCAATGTCCGCATTGCCGGTCAGCTTGAGCAGCGCAAGTTGGCCCGTGAGGGCATCGAACACCTGCGCCTGGAACCCTCCGTGACTTGCCACAAATCGTTGCCCGTCAGGGCTCCACGAGATCTGACTCGAATAACCCAGGAACAAGTTGCGGCGTGACACCTTTCCTGTGGCGGCATCCCAAACGTGCGCCATGCCACTGCTGCCAACCATGAGCACCCGATTTCCATCCGGACTGAACGCTGCGGCGACATTCGGTTTCCCATGTTCGAGCAACGGACTGAGGGGGTGGCCCGTGGTCACATCCCAAACTCGCGCGCGACCGCGCGCGTCCGAGGTGATGACCCGCGACGCATCCCGGTTGAACCAGGATTCCCACAAGACATCCTCGGAACGCAACATCACCGTCGGGGGCGGACTCGCTTCCCAGGTCCAGACGCGCGCCACGCCGTCGCCGCACAACGTGAGCACGAGACTGCCATTGGCGTTGAAACTCGCCTTGGTCAGCGGCGTGCCGTGACGCAGCGGCGCGCCGATTGGTTTTCCCGAGGTGACATCCCAAAGCCGGGCGGTTTGATCCTGGCTGGCCGTCAGCACGCGCTGGCCGTCCGGACTGAACGCCACGTCCACCACTCCATTCTCGTGCCGCAGCGGCTCGGTGACTGGACGGCCGGAACTGGCCTCCCAAACCCGCGCCGTGCCATCTTCGCTTCCCGTCACCACGCGCTGGCTGTCAGGACTAAACACCACTTTGCGAATCCAGCCCTTGTGCCGCAGTGGCGCCGACACCCGTTTGCCGGTTGCGATCTCTTGCACGAAAACAGTGTCATGCTCGCTGGCGATTGCCAGCAGACCTCCATCCGGGCTCAGCGCGGCGCAGGACCCATAACACTTGGTTTCGGGTCTGTTCGTCAGAGGTTCACCCGTGGTCGCCGACCATAGATGCAGCGTATCGTCACTGGCGAAAGTGAACAACCGACGGTCATCCAAACTGAAGAGGACCCCGTCAAGACCGGCAGTTCGATCCCACATCGGCTGCGTGCGCGGCGCGCCCGTGAGCGCATCCCACACCTGCGCGGACCCGTCCTGGCTGGCAGTAGCGAGTTGCCCGCCGTTCCGATTGAAGCTCAGGGCAGTTATCGGCTTGCTGTGCCGAACGGGCGGAATCAGCGGCTTGCCGCTGGCGGTGTCCCAGATGCAGACTGTGCCATCGTCGCAACCGACAGCAAATCGCGCGCCGTCCGGAGCGAAAATCAGTTTTCTGGGCTTGTCGGGAAGCCAAATCAGAGGCGACACCGCTTCGCCGGTGGCCACATCCCAAACGCGTGCGGTGCGGTCTTCGCTGGCGGCAGCCACGCGTTGTCCATCCGGGCTGAAGGCCGCATCCACCACACGGCCGTTGAAGAACCAGGCTTGGACGGGTCGAGCTGACCCACGAATCGTGTTGGCCAAACAGCATCGGTCCCGCGCGGCACGAACCGAATCGCCCTGTTCGAGACGCAGTGCTTCGGCGAACCAGGGCAGCGCCTGCAACGGGTCCCCAGCCTGGACGCTGCGGGTGCCGTTTGCCACCAGCATACGGATGAGCCGGGCTTCGCTTTCACGCGCCTTGGCCTTGGCTTGTTGCCATTCCCAGGTAATCCCGAACCCGCTCACGGCCAGCAGCACCAGAAATGCGCCGAGCGCCACCGCCCGTGCCGGATGTCGTTGGGCCCACTTCATGAGCCGTTCAGGCGTCGTGCTGCGACGGGACCGGATGGGTTCGCCGCGGACAAAACGTTCCAGTTCGTCGGCGAGTTCCGCGGCCGAGGCGTATCTCCGTTGCGGGTCCTTCTCCAGGCACTTGAGACAAATGGTTTCCAGATCCCGGTCGGTGAGATGGTTAATGCTGCTGGGCCGTTCCGGTTCCTCATCCATGACCCGGCGCATGGTGGCCAATGGGGTATCGGCGGTAAATGGCGGTTTGCCCGTCAGCAGCTCGTAAAGAATCGCGCCCAGACTGTAGATGTCCGTGGCCGTCGTTAGCTGGTTCACCTTGCCAGCGGCCTGTTCCGGCGAAATGTAGCTGGGCGTGCCAAGGACGGTGCCCGTCATCGTGAAGTGGGTCTCGGATTCCAGCCGCAAGGCCAGGCCGAAGTCGGTGATGTGCGGCTCGTCCTGGTCGTCAATCAGGATGTTCCCGGGCTTGAGGTCGCGGTGCAAGATGCCCCGCTGGTGCGCGTAATGGACGGCTCGGGCGGATTTTGCCATGACCGCTGCCGCCACAGTGCAGCAACGCGTCCGGCCCGGCGCAAAGACGGAAAGCGGCTGATGAGCCGCGCACTGCTTCTTGAACCAGCAGCCCTCCTGAATGCGCGCCGTCAGCGTGCCGCCCTCGATCAGCTTCATGCTGAAATACTGCCGTCCGCCGCTCTCGCCGACTTCGTAGAGCGGAACGATGTTCGGATGATCGAGGCTCGCAGCCGCTTCGGCTTCGGCACGGAACCGTTTCAGCTCCGTGTCACTGGCAAGCAAACCCGTGCGAATCATCTTTACCGCCAAAACACGATTGAGACTGATCTGCCGCGCCCGATAGACAACCCCCATGCCGCCGTGGGCGATTTCTTCAAGCAATTCGTAGTCGCCGAAATAGCGGTGCGGCGGGCTCACGGAGGAAAACCCTGGTTTCAGAGTGCTTTCTTCGTTCGACGCGTCGCCGCCGAGGTCGCTGAGGGTCGCCTTAATGACGCACTCGACACAGAGGCCCTCCAAAACGCCGATAATCAACTCGGCGCCGCATTTCGGGCATTTGCCATCGGCGTTCACCAGGATTTCAGTTTCAGCGACATCTGCTTGCGGCTGTAAAGAGGAAGAACCGGCGCCGGATTACGGGGAATCGGTCGCGTCATCGCCCAAAAAGGTGGCGTAACTCGTCGGCCAGTTCCTGGGGGCTGGCGACGGTTTGGGCAATCTCCCCGCGCACCAGGTCGCGGTAACGCTGGCGCAGACGATGCACCGCCACCGCCACTGCCCCGGAGTTCAAGCCCAGCGCAGCGGCCACGCGATCGTAGTCGCCATCGACGGGCGGACCTTCGAGAAACGCTTTCATTTGCTCGAACTGCAGTGTCTTGCCAGCAGCGATGTATTCCTGACGCAATCGGCCGAGCGCCTGTTCGAGCATCGCCAGAACCCAGCGGCGGTCGTAGAGGACTTCGGGCGAGTCGTCCGTCGCAGGTTCGAGCCGGTAGCGCTGCTCAGCGGTGTCGTCATCGAGCGAAAGCACCGGTTGGCCGCTGCCTCGCTTGGCCGCCTGCGCCGCATCCCGCGCGTCAGCCAGATAATGCTTCAACGATGCGAGCAGAAAGGTGCGAAACTTCCCTTTGTGGGGCGCAACCGATTCCAGGGAGTTGAGGCGCAGGAGTCGGGCGAAGAATTCCTGAGTGAGATCCTGCGCATCGTGCGGTCCGTGTCCCTGGCGTCGGACATAAACGTAAAGCGGATACCAATAGGTGCGGCAAAGTTTTTCCAACGCATCGGCCGCCTCGGAGGAACTGACCTGGCCAGCTCGCAAAACCACACTCCAATGCGTGGTCCGAAAGTTCGCGCCCTCAGACACGGTATCCCCGGATGAAACCGTTTTCGCGGAGCGGCTTGGCGCGTTCATTAGATCGCATACAGAATACAGTGCGATGGCCCCCTCCGGCAAGCATGAGTGAACGAATGCAGTTATTTGTCAGGGCGGATTCAAGAACCTGCAAAATCGTAGCCGCCGACGGCAGTCGGCG
>JBAXTC010000059.1:0-18969 GCA_037130375.1 Verrucomicrobiota bacterium
TGCGAATGACGCAGTTATTACAAGACAGTCACAACGGGCACCAGCACCCACACCACCTGCGCCCGGAATTATACGCTATCTCAGAGCCGATTTTAGTCACAACGGGCGCCAGCACCCACACCATCTGCGCCTAAGTAAGGATGAGTTAGAACATACTATTAAGTCACAACGGGCGCCAGCACCCACACCATCTGCGCCTCTGCCAAAAATAAACTAGTGCGGCAGAGCCACTTACGATAAGATTTCAAAGACCCTACCCACCTGAACGAGCAAAATTCGCAGAAGGCATGGGGGGTATAGTATTTTTGGGTTTCCGGGTCAAGCTTCGGGTCGCGGATTTTTTTCATCCGGCGGGGTGGCTGGTTGCGGGTCGGCGTTAGTGCCGGAAGCAGGGGCGGTTCCCTTGCGCCAAGGCTGGACGGGGTGCGAGTGCAAGCGGAGTTCGCCGCCAAGGTCCACCCAGTGGACGAAATCGTCCACTTGGCGGGCGATCAACTGGCGGAAGGTGGCTCCCTGGTCCACGGCGTAGTCCAAATCGAGCTGTTTTTCGAACTGGAGAATGAGGGCGCGCCAGCCATCGCCGGTGAATCCCCAGCGGCCGTCGGCATCGAGGGAGGTGAGGGCCGGGGGGATGGCGCCCTCGTTGACGAGCCAGAGGGCAAAACGATCCAGGCGGTAGCGGAACATCTCCATCAGGTCATAGATGAGGGAGGGGTAGCGGTTGTCCGGGCTGTGGAGGAAGCCGAGCCAGGGGTCAACGCCGCGGCTGCGGCAGGCGGTGTGCAGGCGGTTGAAGAGCAGGAAGGAAAGCGTGTCGAGCAACAGGTTCCAGCGATCATGGCGCTCGTGCGGGAGTCGGCACTGGATGGCGCGCCCCGGCAGGCCGAGCTGCTGGTGGCGCTGGTGGCCGAAACGGCGCTGAATGCTCCTTTCCGCTGGAGTCCTCCGCGCCGAAGGTAAGGCCGAGAAAGCGGAAGGTGGGGGTGGTTCGCAGGTCCTGGATGGCGACCTTGGCGGGGTTGAAGCGCAATCCCAACGGATCGAGCAGGCCAGTCGCGTCCGCCAGCGCCTGTTGGGCGGCGGCCTCGGACGCGGCGAATATCCGGATGTCATCCACCGCGCGCACGAAGCGCCAGCCGCGCGCGCGCATCCCAATATCCCATTCGTGGAGGTAGAAGTTGGCGAGCAGGGAGGAGAGGGGGCTGCCCGGGAGCAGGCCCCCGCGGCGGACCAGCCGACAGCCCTGGGGATCCCGGACCGGCTGCTGCACGCACTGCTCAACCAGGTCCACGGCAGCCCCATCCGGGCGCGGCAGGAATTCCCGGAGCTGGCGGGCCAACACCGCCCAATCCAGATGGTCGAAGAAGTCCTGGATGTCGGCGGCAATGACGTGTGTGAGGCTGGCGCCCAGGGCGGCCTCAATGAGGGGCCGCGCGTCCTCGCGCGAGTGCCCGGCGCGGGACCCGATGGACTCGGGCAGGAGCAGCCGCTCGAACACCGGCTGCAAGACGCGGTGGAGCCCGTAATGGATGAATTGTTCCCGCTCGGGCAGGCTGGCAATGAGCCGGCGATCCTGGGGATCCGGCGAGGGGTCGGCGGGTTTCTTTGGAACTTCGTAGAGGATGGCGGGGGCAAGGTTGAGGGTGCCCCGGGCCAGCCCGGCGGCCAGGGCGGGAATATCGGCTTCCGTGGGAGTGGCGGGGCCGGGCTCCTTCCCTTTGAGCTCTTCCCGCCGGCGGAAGGCGGAGAGGGAGCGGTGCCATGCGGCCTGCCCGGTCAGCTCGGGGTGAAAGAACTGGCGGTCAAATCGAATCCGGTAGCAGCCCTGGCCACTGGGGGTGCCGCTGCCGAGCTGGAGCTCGGAGCCGAGCGCAAGCGGAATCCACAGCGCGGGCCAATCGCCGCGCAGGTAGATCGGGCCGCGCAGTCCCGCCAGCGCCACCTCCGTCTGCGGCGAACTCTTGGAGGCGTGCGGGTGGCCGCCGACGATGCTGGCCATCTCGCCACGCACCGTCAGCTCGGGTATGGGGTCCGCCTCGGGCGGCTCGGGCAAGCCGAGGAACAAGGCGGCGCGGTGATGCAACATGCGGACCAGGCGGCGGGCGTCGAGCCGCCAACGGTCGGGGCCGCGCCGGGCTTCCCAGGCCAGCGGAGTCGTGAAGTCGAGGCAGATTTCGTCCGCCGTCCAGTCCGGGGACGGCAGCTCGGCTTGGAGCAGGGAAAAGGTGCGCCGCTCGGGAGGGTGGACCGATTCCACAACGAAGTTGCGGGGCGCCTGGTCTGCCAGCCGTCCGGCCAGCCGCGCGGCGGTTTCCGCGTCCGAGAAAATCACCGCAAGCCGGTAGATTTCATCTCGCTCCAATTCGTCCGGCCAAGGTGCTGCGTCGGCGGGATGCCAGCCCCAGGGGGGCAGGGTCAACCGCCGGTCGGTGCGGAGCGCCTGGAGCAGCAGACCGTGGAAGACGTGGCACGGGTGCTCGATGCACCCGGCAATCCGGCGCGTGTTCCGCAGAGTCACCAAAACGCGATGCCATGTCGGCTCGCTGGCTGAGTGTTCAGAGGACATAGTCGTACACCGCCAAATAGAGGCCGCCACGATTCATGATCGGACGAAACTTGTGGCATCCGGCGGCAGGCGGCAAGCCCGAAGAGGCGCAAAGGAATCCATCGGCACGACTTGGCGGGAGAAACCGGAAAAATGGACAGACGCCCTCTTAGATGGAAGTATAACCAAATGACGACGCCTTTGACCATCGAGTATGTTGACAGCGCGCACGAAGCGCGGCGATGGCGCGATCAGGGCTATTGCCCCATCGAATGCGCCTTCGGCGAGGAGTCGGTAGTGGATGCTCTCCAAATGGACCATCATGGGACGATGGGCGACCTGGAGGGCGTCGCGGTCCGGGCTTGCCGGGATCATTACGGATCCCGGAAGGCTGACCCTCGGTTTGTGGTGGCAGGTGCGGCCGATGCCGATGCTCACCTCACCCGCAAGGTGAACGCCTTCGCCGGGGTCTGCATCAGTGTTTATCTGCACTGCAATAGTCGAAATTGCTCGCAGCCTGCGAAGAAATTCCGCGGCTTCCCGTTTTTCCAGTTGCCCATTTCCATCAATTCGGATTTGTTTCGGATTTCGGATTTCGGATTTCGGATTTCGGATTTCCGGCTCCTGCCGGGCTGCGCAAAAGGTCCCCGGTTCAAAGACGGTCCTCACCGTTCGCCTGCCAAAGCCCGCTCCGTAGCCGGGCCGATGCCGATGCCGGAGTAGGCTTCCGGATTCAGGGTCAACGGGCCTGCCGCACGGAGGAAGTTGCCGGCGGCGGCCGATACCTGTTTCTCCTCGGCCTCATACATGCCGCCCAAGCTCCGGCCTAAAGTGGTTCTCCCGAGTTCTGCGCCCGCCATGGACCCAGCCGCACCGCCCGCGAGTCCGCCCCCGATCATGCCCGGAAGGCCGCCCGGAATTCCCAGGAAGGAGCCGGCGATGGCGCCGCCGCAGCCCAGGACGAATTCGCCGACGGCTTGGCCATGCTGCTCGCCGCGCTGGGTGGCGGTCAGCTCTCTCCGCTCGTAGCGCTGTTCGGTTTGCTCAATGCTGTGGACGGTGACTGCCACTGCGGCGGCGGTGGTGATTACCCCCAGCCCCCGCGAGAAAACGAGCGCTTTCGACGCACCGGAGGGCGGCAGGGGGGCGAGGCGGGTTTTGATGAGCGGCCCGGGCTGGTCCACCCACGAGGGCAGCCGCGCCGGCAGCCGCTTGCTCTCCTTGAGGGACCGCAGCAACTGCTCCGCCTCGGCACGCGTTCTCGTCGTGATTTCCCAGCCATCCACCGGGCGCGAGTTGTTGTAGATATCCTGGATTTTGTGGACGCGCGCGACATTCCGGGCGGCGGGATCAACGGTTCCGTCGCCGGAAAAGACCCGGCCGACGTTGTCGGGGTTGTGCCGCAGGAGGTTGTGGTTGGATGGATGCACCGGCCTGCCCCCGGCGGCGTGGTTATTGTACTGGCCGGTTTTCTGGGCGGGATTATCCATCCAGTCCCCGATGCTTTGCACCTTGGCCGGCGGCATGTTGCCAGCGCCGCCCTGCTCGACGGGCGTGCCCAGGAGATCGTTCATGCCGCCCAGGTCCGCCGTCCCGTCCAGGTGCGCGGGCATGGACATGGCGCGGGCTTGCGGGACCAGAGGAGATAACTGCGCGAGGAGTAGAACTCCGCAGATGGGAAGAGAGAGGTTTTTCATAGTCATAGTAGTAGGGTGCTGGACGTGGTTGGTTCTTGGGTCAGGGTTGAATTCATTGGTTAACGGCTCCCAGGGTGGCCGGGCCCAGGTCCCGTCGAGGCCCCTCCTCGGGCGACCGGAGCGCCGGAGCAGGCTGGGCCGCCTTGCGCCACTCGACTTCGGCCGCATTCCGCAGTTCCTCGGCGGTGGCTTGGGGGAACTGCGTGAGGGTGTCGTAGCCGGCCAGGCTGCCCATCTGATTGTAGATGGCGCGCCCCTGGCGGCCGAGCCGGTCGCTGCACCCGACTCGCTGCGAGGCGGCTCCTGTCCGAATCAGGTAATCAACCCGCGCATCCTCGAGCACCCGATCCAGCAGCACCATGGCCTTGGCGAATTCACGCGGGTCATCGCGGAAGCGACCGAGAACCCACCAGTTGAAGGTCTTGTTGTCCTGCGCGTTCCAGATTTCGCGCGCCGTCCGGCAATCCGTGGCCGCCGCAGTATTGACGAATATCTTCTGAGCCTGTTCGAGCGCTTGGTGGAGCGCGCCGAGTGCGACCTCGAACTCATGGACATTTTGGTCGCGCAACTGGTCAAAGTTTCGGGCGGAGCGGCTCCACTTGTCCCGGTCGGTCACCGTGTAGTAATCCGCCGCGGCAAAGCGCCGGCACAAGGCCGCCAGGTCCGTAAGCGCCTCAATCGCCCGGGCGTAATTCTCCCGATTCTTGACGCTGGCATACGATTCCTCGGCGCGCATTTCCATGAGGGCCTGGTCCCGCAACCGTTGCACCTCGTCGAACCGGGCTTTGATCTGGGCCAATTCCCCGGACTGCCAGCCGGGGAGGTCAAGCCCGACTTTGAGCAGTCGGATGACCTCCTCGGCGGCCGGCACACGGTCGCAGGCGTTGGTCTCCTGGTCCAGCCGCGACTGGGCGGCCCACGCCCGGTAAATCTCCGGGGGCAGCCCGTCGAAGAGGCTTGACACGGCCGGCTTGGCCGGAGCGGTCCCAGTGGGTCGGTAGGTGGTGCGGCAGCCGGCGCAGAGAACCAGCAGGTCCAGCAGCGCCAGCAGCAGCAGCCATTTGGTGGCGTTGCTCTGGACAGCGATTTGGCGGGGAGCGTTGTAGTGAGTGCGCCGGCAGAGCGTAGCGGCGACGGCGCTTTCCCCCAGCGCGGAGCGCTCCCTCTCTAGCCTCCAACCATCCCCCCCGAGAGCGATCCGCTCCACCGCGCGCCGAGCGCGAGCAGTTCCGCGAGATGCGTTTGGATGACAGTCAGCGGATTCATTGTCGTGGGACCCACTTCCTGCTCCCGCCCGCGGCGCAAGGTGCTTGCGCTGAGGCGAAGCCACAATCGGCGGTCGGCTCTGAGCTTGCGGTTTTTGGGCGGGTGCTTGATCCTTCAGGTCGTGCAAATTCTCAATCGTCCAGATGCGGGCATTGGTCCAGGCCTGACGTTAGTTCGGGGACAGTGGCTTGGGCTGGTGATTCTCGTAGCGGCGGTCTGCCAGGCCGCAGCTCAGCCGCTGGCTCGGTGGACGTTCGATGCCGAACACATTGAGGGGACGAAGGTGGTTGCCCGGGCGGGTGGCCTTCACGGAGTCATTCAAGGACCGGTTCGCCTCACGAAAGACCCATTTGGCGCCCTGAACCTTGATGGCTCCGAGAACAGCGTTGACGTCCCGAATATCCAACTTGCCGATTTTCCGAGAAACCAAATTTCGGTCGAAGCCTGGGTGTCGCTGGATAGCGGCTTGGCCTGGGGCGGAATTGTCGGCTGCTTCCAGGACAACGGCGACTTCGAGAAAGGGTGGCTGCTCGGCTACGACGAATCCCATTTCCGATTCGCAGTGTCGGCGACTGGGCGGCTTACCTATCTGGCCGCGGCGTCCACGTTTCAAAAAGGTCAATGGTATTATGTCGTCGGCACGTATGACGGCCAGACTATGAAGCTTTACGTGGATGGGAAGCTCGAAGGCACAGCAACCGATCAACATGGGCATATCGTCTATCCGCCCAAAGCGTTCCTGACCATCGGCGCCTATCGGGATGATGACGAGTTTTTCCGCATGCAGGGCAAAATTCACGAGGTCGCAGTCTATGGCCGGGCGCTCGATCCCAAGGAGGTTGAGTCGGGTTTTTCCGCCAAAAAAATGCAAACGTCCCTGCCGTTTGCGTTTCGGGTTCCGCCGCATGCGCGGTTCGTCAGCCCGGACAGTGCGGTGGTCACCTGGGAAACCGATGTGCCGTCCGAATGCAGCATCGAGTTTGGAGCCGGGGAGAAACTCGATCAGCAAATCCGGGATGCCGGATCCAAGACCAGTCATCAAATAACGTTGCGTGGCCTCCAACCAAGGGCGCGCTACCAATACCGAATCCGAACCGACTCATCGAAAGAGACGAACTCGGTTTCCGAAGCGTTCGAACTGGATAATGGGGTGAATTATTCGGTCGCGCGTGTCGCGCAATCCACCCCTGCTTACGTGGACGATGCACGCAGCCGGCGGTGCAGCCAGGTCGCGGAACAGATCCTTTCCACGACCGGCGTTATGCGGGGATATTGCCTCGTCCTTGACTGCAACGAAGGCCAACTCGCCTACGAACTGGCCAAACGCAGCGAGTTGACCATCGTCGGGGTGGACACCGATCCCAATCAGATTGCCCGAGCGCGAGCCGCGCTCCGCAAGGCGGGCGTCTATGGTTCACGGATCACACTGCACCAGGTTGATTCGCTCGACGCTCTGCCCTTTCCAGGTTCGTTCGCCAACTTGATCGTGGCGGATGATCCGCCCGCCGGCGGTGAACTCCCGGGGACTGCGGCAAAACTGATTCCGCTCCTTCAGCCCGCGACTGGCGTAGCCTGTCTGGGGCCGTGGCGTTCGGCGACCCAGCCAGACGTGAAGACCCGCATGGCCCAATGGCTCGGCGATGTGAAGGCCAGTTGGGAGCTGGTGAAGTCAGACGCAGGTGGCTGGGTGCGCCTTAAACGCGAGCTGCCGCCAGGCACTGGCTCCTGGACGCATCAATACGGCGAACCCGGCAACACCGCCAACGGCGGCGAGGGGCTGCAGGGCATTGCCCGCACAGATCGGCTTGAAGTGCAATGGCTCGGTCGGCCGGGCGGGGATTTCGGCATTGACCGCAACCCACGGATGCCCGCGCCGCTGGCGGTGAACGGACGGCTTTTCCATCAGGGACTGAACCGGTTTGTCGCGCTGGATTCCTACAACGGCGCGGTGTTGTGGTCGATGGAAATCCCGGCGTTGCGCCGCGTCAACATGCCGCGCGACGCCGGCAACTGGTGCGCCGATCCCGAAGACTTGTATGTCGCCGTCAAGGACCGCTGCTGGGTGATCGCCGCTGCGACGGGCGTGCTGCTTCGCACGTTTCAGGTGGCTGAACCAGCTTGGCGCGGCTCGCACGACTGGGGCTACGTGGCGCGGGTGGGCGATTTGCTCTACGGCAGCAGCGTCAAGCAGGGCGCGGTTTACACGGATTTCTGGGGCACGGAGAGCTGGTATGACAAGACCTCGGGGCCGGGCACCGAAAAGATTTGCAGCGACGATCTGTTCGCGCTCACTCCGGAGCGTGGTGAATTGAAGTGGCGCCATCGCGGCGGCGTGGTGATCAACTCCACCATCGCGATTGCCGGTGGGAAAGTTCTGTTCGTCGAGTGCCGCAATCCAGACGTTGCCGCGCTTACGACTGGCCGGATTGGCTCCGCAAAACTTTGGGAGAACCAATTCCTTGTGGCCCTTGACGCCCGGACGGGCAGCAAGTTGTGGGAGCAACCGCTGGATACCGCCGACGGAATCGTGGTGTTTTACCTCCTCGCCGCCGCCGACAAAGTGTTCATCGCCTCTTCGGCTGCGGGCAAGTACACCCTTTACGCCTTCAGCGCTGGGGATGGAAAGAGCCTGTGGCAGGCGACTCACGACTGGCCGAACGACAATCACGGCGGCCACATGCAGCATCCGGTCATCGTCGCTGACCGCATCTACCTCGAACCGTGCGGCTACGAAACCGGCACGGGCAAGCTGGTGACGAAAGACATGGGCCGTCATGCAGGCTGCGCAACCTACGCCGCCACGCTGAACGCGCTGATTTACCGCGGTGAAGGCGCGCGCGTCGCAATGTGGGATATCGAGAATGGCGGGGTAACGAGTTGGTACAATTTGCGCCCGAGTTGCTGGTTGAGCACGGTGCCGGCAAACGGAATGGTCTTGTCACCCGAAGGTGGTGGCGGTTGCAGTTGCGGCAACTGGCTGGAGACGTCCATCGGGTTTGCGCCCGGTCGAAATACAGCGGCGAAGTAAGGAAAAACCTATGATGAACTTGTCAGCACCCGACACAGCCGCTACGGAACCCAAAATGTGCTGTGGGCCGTTTTGGAGCGCGCGGACTCGGCGGTTCGATCTCCTGGTTTCCATCGCACTTCTCTGTCTCCCCGCAGCCCGCACTGCCGCCACTGATTGGCCCACGTACCGCGCCGACAACCGTCGCAGCGGTATCACCGCAGAGTCGCTCCAAGTCCCCTTGTCCCCAGCCTGGACCTGCGCCTCGCCGGCTCCGCCGCAGATGGCTTGGAGCGGTCCGGCCAAATGGGATTCCTACGCCAACATCCGCCGACTCGAGTCCATGCGGAACTTCGATCCCGCGTTCTTCGTCATTTCGGTGGGTGATTCCGTTTACTTCGGATCGTCGGTGGATGACGCCGTTCATTGTCTGGATGCGAAGACCGGCGCGGAAAAGTGGGTGTTCCACACGGATGGGCCCGTCCGGCTTCCCCCCTCCTGGCACCAGGGCAAAATCTATTTCGGTTCCGACGATGGGAATGCCTACTGCCTCGACGCCGCTCACGGCGCGCTGGTGTGGAAACAGAAACCGTCCGGCCAGGAAACCCTCTTGTTGAGCGACGGGAAATTGATTTCCCATTGGCCTTGCCGGACGGGGGTGTTGGTTCAGGACGACATCGCGTATTTCGGCGCGTCCCTGGTGCCGTGGGAACCTTCCTACCTTTGTGCCGTGGATGCCAGGACCGGGGCCGAGGAAGGTCCGGGGCGTTACCGGGCGAAGCTCGAACACTTCACCATGCAAGGGGCGATGCTCGCGACCCAAGCGCGCCTCTACCTGCCGCAAGGCCGCCAGCAGCCGGAAATGTTTGAGCGTGCGACCGGGCGGGGCATCGGCGGTTTTGGCGGCTCCGGCCAAGGCGGAGTTTTTGCCGTTGTAAGCCGGACCGACGAGTTCATGCACGGGAGCGGGCAAAATCACGGGGCCGATGGCGAAGTCCGGGGATTTGATGCGAACAGCCGGGATTATTTCGTTACGTTCCCGAAAGCCAAGCGCATCATTGTCACGGACGCTGCCGCCTATCTGAATACCGGCGCGGAGCTTTCCAGTTTTGCCCGCGCCCGGTACTTGGAAATCGCCAAACGTCAGGCGCAGCTCCAGAACCAGATGAAGACCATCAAGGAGCAGCTCAAGAAACTCGGGGAGAAGGCGAAGGAAGCGGCGGGCGAAACATTGAAAGAAGACATCAAGCCCATCGAGGCTGAACTCGCGACGTTGCCTCCCAAAATGTCCGCCTGTTACCTTTGGCGGACGGCCGCTGATTGCCCGCACGATCTGATCCTCGCCGGAGAAACACTATTCGCTGGCGGCGATGATCAGGTCACTGCTTTCGATACTGCCACCGGCAAGCTGGTCTGGTCAGCCCCCGTCATGGGCCGGGCGCACGGACTGGCCGTCGCGAACGGTTGCCTGTTTGTGAGCACGGACCGTGGGACGATTCACTGTTTTCGGGTGGCCGCGGGCGGGTGAAGGCATTTGCTGGATAATTCTCACTGCAACCGACGGCGCGAAGATTCGCGGTCCGTCTCCGTATTCGCTTTCATCTCGTAACTGTTCAGGTGTGGGGCAGACCACCGGTCCAAGGCCACTAGCATTTGACCCTCCTCATCCCGGAGGGATGGCCGACAATAGCCCAACGTTTAAACGTTGGGCTATTCTCGCTTGTCCCTACGGGACAAAGGCTTGGACCGATGTCTTGGGTTTTCTTTGGGATCAACTCTAGCGGCATTAAAGCGGACGTCAGCCCATCCCGCATACCGGACAATCCAATCGGCGCATGGTTTTCACCGAGCGAAATGA
The DNA here is from genome assembly GCA_037130375.1 of Verrucomicrobiota bacterium. Taxonomy (GTDB): domain Bacteria; phylum Verrucomicrobiota; class Verrucomicrobiia; order Limisphaerales; family UBA8199; genus JAPLUA01. Next base: position 10,374 of record JBAXTC010000059.1, read on the forward strand.
CATCGTCCGCAGGTCACATGCCAGCAGGCGGCCCTGCAATGGCTCGCCCAGTCCCGTCAGCAACTTTATTGCCTCCATCGCTCCAAGGCATCCGACCATGCCGGAGACGGCGCCGAAAACCGGGAACTCTCGCCGCCAATCGGGTGGCGGCTCAAGATACATGCACGCGAGGCATGGCGTCTGAGGGGAAACGATGGTTGTGATTTGGGCCTCCAGTTCGTACATCGCGCATTCCACCATCGGTTTTGCCTGGCGAACCGCCTCGCGATTCATCAGGAAACGCTCCTCAAACAGCGGCGCGCAATCCACCACCACGTCGGCCTGCCCAACCAAACGTGCGACGTTGGCTTCCGAAACATTCTCGCCCACGGTGACAACCTCCAGACGCGGATTCAGCGCCCGTAATCGTTGGGCGGCACACTCGACGCGCGGTCGGCCCAGCCAGTCGTGCGTCATCAGGATTTGCCGGTTGAGATCGCTCGGCTTCAGGTTGCCCGCGTGAGCCAGAATGATCTTGCCGATGCCTGCCGCGGCCAGTTCCAGGGCAACCGCGCCGCCCACGCCGCCACAGCGCGAGACGAGGACGGATGCGCCCTTGAGCCGCCGCTGGCCTTCCTCGCCAAAACCCTCGACCCACATCTGCCACTCGTAAACCTGGCGCTCGATGTCGGTGAGGGAGGGGATGGGTTGCATGTTAGCGAGTTTGGAAGACTTCAGGTCTGACAGACCATTTTCCCATCCCGCAAAACCAGGATTCTGTCCGCCAATTGCTCGGCTTCGTCGAGATTGTGGGTCACATGCAGAATGGTGACGCCGGTGCTCTGCTGCACTTCGGCAAGCAACTTGTACATTTCCTGGCGCGTGTCGTCGTCCAGCGCATTCAAGGGTTCATCCAGGCAAAGGATGCCGGGCCGAACCGAGAGCGCGCGGCCCAGCGCCACCCGCTGCGCTTCGCCTCCACTCAAGCCGTGCGGTCTGCGCTCGAGCAAATGCTCGATGCCCAGCAGTCGGGACAACTCCGCGACGCGCTGTTGGATGACCTGCCGGCCGGCCTTCCTGAGAACCAGTGCGAAAGCCAGATGCTCGCGCACGGTCATGGTTTGAAACAGCGCGCGGTCCTGGGGCACGTAACCGATGCCGCGCTCCGCGGGCTTGAGCCTTGTGACGTCGCGCTCGTTAAGCCGTATCGTTCCCCCGGTCACCGGCTTGAGGCCGCAGAGCGCTTCCAGCAACGTGGTTTTCCCTGCGCCGGTCCGGCCCATCAGCACCGCATACTGTCCCGTCGGCACATCAAAGCCGATGTCCTCCAGCGCGAACCCGCCCACGCGCACCTTGAGATGTTCTACAGCAATCATGTTACAACACTCGCTCCAGTGGCGCGCGCAAGCCGAACACGCGCGCGATCGTCAGCACCGCCAGCGCAGCGACGATCATGATGAGCGACACCGCCACCGCCGCTTCGATGTTGCCAATGCTCAATTCCAGAAACACGGTTGTTGGCAGCACTTCCGTGCGCATCCGGGTCGCCCCCGAGAATATCAGGATCGGCCCGAACTCGCCCAACGCGCGCGCCCAGGCCAGCGTCGCCGCCGTCAACACCCCGCGCCGCGCCTCCGGCAACGCCACGCGCCAGAAGGCCTGACTGCGATTACAGCCCAGCGTCAGCGCGACTTGTTCGCAGCGTGGGCTGATTTGATCGAAGGTCACAAGCATCGTGCGCACGGCAAACGCGCACGCCACGGCGAATTGTGCGAGGATGACGCTGGGAATTGCATACGTCACCGGTACGACTCTCTGGATGAGCCGGCCAACGGGGGTTTGGAACAGAATCAAAAGGCTCAACCCGATCACCAGCGGCGGGAGCACGATTGGAATGTCGAGGACCGCGTCCATGAGCCGTTTGCCTGGAAATCGGAAACGCGACATGAGGTATCCCGTTGGCACGGCGATCCACAACGAAAGCAGCGTGGTCAGCGTGCAGGAAATCAGACTGAGCTTGATCGAATAGCGAATCTCCGGACTCGCCAGCGCCCGCAGCAAATGCTGCGGCGTGGTGAAAGCCAGATCGGCCACGATCATGGCCAGGATCAACAGGATGTAAACACCACTCAGAATGGCCAAACCCGCGAAAAACGGCCAGTCACGGCGGCAGCGATCCGGGGGCCTTGACCGAGGGTCAGCAGTGGCGTTCATGGGGAGTACGATTGATTTTTCGAGGCTAAGCGTCATGACCGGCTTTTGGCTCTTGACGAGCGCGGCAGGAGCGCACCGCGCCGGTGACCACGGCCCAGAGGAACACCAGTAATAACGCGGGATTGACCCATTGAAACGTGGCCATCGCAAGGTCGGGGTTGAAGTCTGAACGCATCCTTTGGAGCGTGGGCCACACGGAGCCGCTATGATTTTTCAGATACCCCTCGCCAGCCGCCTCCATCACGAACGTAAACCCGAACCAATTCGCGGCGCAGGCCACCACCACCAATCCGAAGACGATCCACCACGCGGTTGACGCGACGACGCGCCCTCCATGAAATGCACGGATCACCAGCGCAACGGCCATCAACACCATCGCCAGCGGCACCCACGGCAGGCCGATCTTGATGTCGGCCAGGATGTCGGGATTGGTAATGAACAGGCCAACCAGCGCGACGAATCCCATCAACACATCAATGAGCAGATCGGTGCTTGCCGACCAGACTTCCGCCGCCACCCGCAACGTCAGCCGCCGTCGAACGTCTTCCAGATAGCTGCGGCCCGCGACCATGGCGAGGATAACGAACGACAACATGATCGCTGCATCGGTTAAACATTGGAGCGACCAGAACTCCAGTCCCTTGTTGATGGCGTGTCCCAGTTCTTCGGCTTGCATGTTGCTGGTCTCTTTCAGTTTGGTGGTTTATGGCGTTGGGTTTAATTGATAGCGCCACCCGAACCCTTCGGCTTCAAAGCGTTCGCGGGCGGTGGCGGTCGTGAGCGCGTCCTGCAAACGGGCGAGCATCTGCTTGTAACGCGTGTTGCGGCCCACCGCGTACGGTTGCGTCATTCGAGCAAGCGGATGATCAATCGGAACAGCATCGAGATGTTCGCGCACCCCGGTCCAGTTGCTGCGGCAGGCGATGATGGCGTCGAGCGAGCCGGTGCGGAGTTGGTTGACCAGAAAATCGCCGGTCGGCGATTCCACGCTCAGGTTCGGAGCCAGCGCATCATAGACATTCATTTGCACCAGCATCTTCCAGGCGATGTTGCCCATTGCGGACTTCTCGTGATGAGGAAGGCCGACGCGCAACCCCGGCTTCGTCAAATCCTGAACCGTCTGGATTCCCTTCGGATTTCCCTTCTGCACGATGATCATCAAATGATTGTCCACCACGTTCACCGGATCGAGATAAAGGTCAGCAACGCTTTTCATGAACGAGGTATCGCAGGAAAAGTAGGCGTCGGGCCGCTGACCCGCGCGCATCTGCGCCACGAGGACGCCGCAGCCATTGTAAACCGTCGTGAACCGGCAACCCTCGCGTTGCTCGAAATCCCTCAGCGTCTTCTCAATGCCCGGCCGCAACATCGCACCGCTGAACAACACGATCTCCGGGTTCTCCGCCCACTCGTCGCCCTCCACCGGCTCATAATGAAACTTCTCGAACTGCTTCAGCCCTTTGTCGCGTGCGCCGAGATACCGGCCGAACCGCAACGCCACCGCCGGTTGCTGGGAGCGTTTGAGCACGCCGACGCTGATCGTTTCAACAGCCGAGTCGAACAACGGCACCGTGACGAATTCCAACTCGGGATATTGCCGCACCGTGGCGTCCCAGACGATGCCGGCATCCACCGACCTGATCTTCACGTCGTTGGCGACATCGTTGACGGTCGGTTTGAAAACGGTGACGTGCTTTTTCAACTCGATCCATTGGCCAGCCTGCTGCAACAAGGCGCGCACTGTGCGGCCGATGGACGCCGCCTCCGGATTGGCCATGGCGACCCGCACGTCCGTCCGACGCAGATCGTCAAGGGTGCGGATGTTCCTCGGGTTGCCCTTGGCCACCGCGATCACCGGTCGCATCCGCGCCAGCGGAATGGTCTCCGCCAATAACCCGAACTCGCGCGCGGACTTCATGTAACTCTCGTCCGCCGCCAAAAACAGATCGCCGCTGTCGGCGATGCGGAGGTTGCTCAAGAGCGAGCCCGACCCGCCATATTGTAGCTGCACGCGCACTCCGAAGGCTCGCTCGTATTCGTGCGCGATGGCTTCGACGGGTGGCTTGATGCCGGCCGCGCAGAAAACCAGCAGTGGTTTTTCCGCAACTCCTGTGACCGGCCGTGACGTCCGCGACTGCCATTGCAGCAGTGCAATCAGCCCCGCGATTACCGCCAGGGACCCGATGACCAGCACCCATGGGCTTTTCATCGAAGCTTTCCTCCATCCATCTTTACAACGCGGCTGGCATGGTCGCCGGCGCGCGGTTCGTGCGTCACCAGCAATACCGCGGCGCCGGCGCGCGCAAACTCGGCGAGACAACGCATCACGACTTGCCCGTTTTCTTCATCCAGATTGCCGGTTGGTTCGTCCGCCAGCAGCAGCTTCGGATTGTTCAACAAAGCCCGCGCCAGGGCTACGCGCTGCCGTTCGCCCGTGCTCAATGCGGCGGGAATATGGCGGAGACGGTTCGTGAGTCCGAATTGCTCCACCAATTCAAGGGCGCGACCATGCTCATTGCCGTTCCTTTTCAGCGCGAGGGTCGAAGCCAGAATGTTATCGAGCACATCGAGGTAAGGCACCAGATGAAACTGCTGAAACACGAAACCAATGTTCAGCGCACGAAACTGCGCCCGTTGCCCGGATGACAGCTCATACGGATCCTGACCATTGAGCAGCACTCGCCCGCGGGTAGGTTGCAGCAGTGCCCCCGCGGCCAACAGCAGCGTGGTTTTGCCACAACCGCTTGGGCCCTGCACCGCTACGAATTCGCCGGCGTTGATCGTCAGCGATACCTCGTTCACGACGTCGATGCGACCCTTCGGTCCGGAGTAGGACTTGCTCAGGCTTTCGATTTGGAGCCGCGCGCTCATTCTTCCCTTAACACCACGGCCGGGTCCTGTTGCGATGCGCTCATCGCGGGCAACCAACTGGCCAGCGCGGCCAGCACGGGGGCGGCGACCAGGACCAGCAACAGCAACCGCGGGTCAATGAATGCAATATGGAGCGGTTGCGCTCCCGGGGCATCGCGCCAAAGCGCGCCGACCACCCGGCCGACAACGTAGCCAAACGCCGCGCCGCCCAAACCGATGACCACTGCCTTGCCGAGGAAGATTAGCAGTATCTGGCGCGCCCGCAGTCCGAGCGCGCGGAGGATTCCGATCTCACAGCGGCGCTCGCGGACGTTGGCCAGCGCGAGCAGCCCGATCCAGATGCTGCTGCCGACGAGCACCACCGGGACGAGCACGGCGGCCAACGCTTCACGTTCGCCGCGAAGTGTGGCGCGGCCATCCTTCTCGCGCTGGATACTGGTTTGTGCTTCGGTTGCCGCGCGTTGGCGGGCTTCGGCGCGGGTCAAAGCCTGGGATGCATACTCGATGACCTGCGTGTCCGGCAGGATGCGGGCGATCTCCGGGCGGATGCGGCTGAGTCGGTCCACCGTGTCGCACGTGCAATCCAGGGCGAGAATCCCGTTGATGAGGCCACGCTTGCCGAGCAACTCCTGCGCTTCGGTTAAATTGATCCAAACCGTGATGTCATCCTTGTTGCCGCGCTCGGGGTTGATCTTGGCGACGGCGAACTGGTGGCCCATCAGTTTGGTTTGGTCGCCTACTTTGAGCGGGAGGCTGCGCGCCAATTCGTGGCCCAGGATCATCGTGCCCGGCGCGACCATTTCCAGCAATGGCTTCTGCTGCTGGCTCTGCACGTACACTTCGCCCCGTACGCCCATTAGCAGCACCGTGCGCTCGTGCTCCGGCCACTTCACCTTTTGCTGCAACGACGGCAAAATGTGGTTGATCGTGGCGACGCGACTTTTGGCCAGGCGCGTCGCATACTCCTCCGGCATGTAGTTCGAGGCGAAATCGTCGGCGTAAAGGTCGCTGAGATTTTGGTCTTTCGGCAGGATCATTACATTGAAACCCATCTTCAACATGAGCTTGCGGTAATCGTCTTCGAGCTTGACCATCTGCTGCCGGGTTTCAGCCTCCTTTGCGGTGATGATTTGCTCGGTGCGCGCATCGTGTTTTTGCAGGATCGCCAGCGCCGCGACCAAACCGGCCACGGCCACGGCTGCGGAAATCACCCCGAGCGAGAAACTCAGCTTGCGATGGAGGATCTCGCGGAACACGAGCCGGTAAAGGTTCATATCAGCGAGGGGCGCGGTTCGCGCGCATCTTGAGCACAAACGTCATGGTGGCCAGGAAACATGCGCCAGCCCCGAGAACCACAATCAGATTGCGGACCAGGTGATCGGGTGCGACCGGCGCCGGAGGCGCGCCTGCGGCGGCGGGCGAAAGGGAAGCCTGGGTGGATGTCGCCGTGACGTTGCTGGCGGCGGTGGCCGCGAATTGCGACATGCTGACCAGCGGCGGAGGTTCGGGCAGTTGCAGTTCCTGGTAGCCGATCAGTGAACTCCAATTCGCCGTCAGCAGCAGGTCATAGCCGGGATTCATTTCCTTGACCTGACACGAGCAAGGGCCGGTCAGAAACTCAGCCATTTCGAGCAGCGCCTCCGCTCGAATTTCCGGGCCGATCGCCGGCGGAATCGCGCGGCCGCGACCAAAAATAGGAAATAACATTGCCTCTTTTCCGGTCGCCAATTTCGGGTTCCTGTTGAGGAGCAGGTTCACCAGCATGCGCTCAGCCGGGTCGGAACGCGCGACGCGCACGATCGAAATCGCAATCTTCAATGGCACATTGGCGTTCATCGGCGGATCGAGGGGCGAGGGTTCGGGCAGCTTCAGTGTCTGCTGCAACTTCCCGCTCTCGGCCTCGATCAGTCGTCCAGCTTCGTCGTCCCGCTCCCGGTCACCGCTTTCCAGCAGTAACCAGACAACGGCATCGCCTCGCAAAAGTTTCCGGGCGAGATCCCGCCGTGCGGGCGAGTCGAGCAACGCCCCAACCGTCTCAGCGGTTAATGGCCCCGCCCAAGCCGGATTTTCGATTCGCGACTGTCGCGGATACCTCGCCACCATCCAGGGTGACGTCGGGTTTTCCTGCGCGTTCCATAGCAGTCGCAGCGGCGGTGGCACTTCGCCGGCCAGGTTCACCCGGTTCACCGTCAGATTTGCGGTGCCGTCTCGCCCCGCTTTCTCCATTCCCGCCAGGATCACCTCCTGCTCCACGCTGAGTGGCTCGCGATGGAACACGACGATTTCGTACGGGTCGGCCTCCCATCGTTCCAGCGCGTAGCGGAAGACCGGCACGTTGCAGGCGGCTGCCGCCATCGTGCAGAACGTCGCCGTGACATACAGGGTGTGCCGAAGAAATGTTTGGCCAAACATGAGCATCTTTGCCTCGCCACCATATCCCGTACTGGGCCGAAACTCAATCGAATTTCATGCCGCTTACGCGGCAACCCGGGCGGATCAAGAAATCGTAGCCGCCGACGGCAGACGGCGCTAACACTCCGATAATCGAGGAAAAGTGCGCCGACTGCCGTCAGCGGCTACGATTTTGGAGGTTCTTGAATCCGCCCTGGGCGGCAACCCATCAACTCTCCAGGAAGCCGACGCAGCATCCGGTCACGCCCTTATCTTTCACTGCATTGAGTCAGGCAGTTGCGTTGTTCGGGAGCATTCGTCACGATGCGGCAATGTCAGCCATCGGATGGAGCCGACGCTGATTGCAGAGTAACAGAACGCAAATGAGCGCAAGCATATCGGAAACCGACGCACAGGAGTCGCCGCAACGGCCGCCTGGCACTACGCCGTCGTTGACTGAACTTTTCATTGCGTTCTTGCGTTTGGGGGCGACGGCGTTTGGGGGGCCGGCCATGGTGGCTTATATCCGGCAGTTGGCGGTGGATCGGAAAGGCTGGCTGAATGCGCGCGCCTTCGACGATGGCGTGGCACTTTGCCAGGCGGTGCCCGGCGCGACCGCGATGCAAACGACGGCGTACGTCGGGCTGAGCGTGCGTGGTGTGGCGGGCGCGGCCGTCAGTTATGTGGGGTTTGGCCTGCCCGCGGTTGGGTTGATCATGGCGCTCTCAATGGTCTATGCCGACACGCACCATCTGCCAGCGGTCGTTACAGCTTTCAGCGGATTACAGGCCCTCGTGGTAGCGATCGTGGCAAACGCTACCGTGGCTTTTGCTCGAACCACGCTCAAACACTGGCGGCACGTGCCGATCACCGCGCTGGCGGTGGTCCTGTTTGGCTGGGGACTAAACCCGTTTCTTGTGGTGGTGTTGGCGGCGTTCACGGGTTACTGGCATTTGCAACCGGAGAACCCGGTGGCGCCCGCCGGATCGGTGGCGGCGGCGTTGCCGGCGACCACAAAACCTGCACTGCTCATCTTCGGTGCGAGCGTAGTGGTCTTGGTGGCGTTATTCGTCGGCAACCGGCCCCTCTTCGAACTGGCGACGTTGATGATACGCGTGGACCTGTTCGCGTTCGGCGGCGG
>JBAXTC010000590.1:0-5095 GCA_037130375.1 Verrucomicrobiota bacterium
GATTATCGGAGTGTTAGCGCCGACTGCCGTCGGCGGCTACGTTTTCTTGAAACCATCCTGCGTCGCCAAAACCGGCTCAAACCCGGGCTTGACGTTTCCAAATTAGCTGCCATATTGCCCACTCTGATTCCAAATCGGAGGTTGTCACCGCAGCCCCTTTGATATGGGGCGTGCTCGCGCGAATTCAATCGCGCGGCTACATTGACCTGATTTGGCCAGACAATTTTATGCAGCACATACGTAATATCGCTATCATCGCCCATGTCGATCACGGCAAGACGACGCTCGTCGATTGCTTGCTCAAGCAGTCGGGGACGTTTCGCGCCAATCAGGCCATCGCCTCCGAGGAGCGCATCATGGACTCGATGGATCTCGAGCGCGAAAAAGGCATCACCATCAAAGCCAAAAACGCCGCGTTCAAATACAAAGATTACCACATCAACATCGTCGATACCCCCGGCCACGCAGATTTCGGCGGTGAAGTCGAGCGGATCATGAACATGATCGACGGGGTGCTGCTCGTAGTGGACGCAGCCGACGGTCCGCAGGCGCAAACGCGGTTTGTGCTGCGCAAGGCGCTGGAAGCCGGCGCCAAGCCGATTGTCGTCATCAACAAGATCGATCGCGACAACGCCAACCCGCATAAGGTGCTTGATGCGGTATGGGATCTGTTCGGGTCGCTGCACGCAACGGATGAGCAGATGGATTTCCCGGTCATTTACTCCAGCGCCCGAGACGGCTACGCCAAGACCGACCTCACCCACGTCAGCGGCACGATGGAGCCGCTTTTCGACGCAATCATCAAACACATCCCCCCGCCGCGCGCGCATGCGGGCGAAGGCTTCAAATTGCTGGCCGCCAATCTGGACTACTCGGATTACCTGGGCCGAATTGCATTCGGCAAGATTTACAGCGGCAAGGTCAAGGTGGGCGACACGTCCGTATGCATTCACGGCGACGGGCGCAAGACCACCGCCAAGATCACCGCCATTTTCCATTTCGAGGGGCTGAAGCGGATTGAAGTTCCGGAGGCGCACGCTGGCGACGTGGTCGGTCTGACTGGGTTCGAGGATGTCTTCATCGGCGAGACGATTACCGATACCGAAGGCCGCCCGCCGCTGCCGTTCGTGCCGATCGATCCGCCGACGATTCAGATGGAGTTCGCCGTCAACGATGGACCCCTGGCCGGCATTGACGGCCAACTCGTCACCGCCCGCCATCTTTGGGAGCGGTTGGTGAAGGAAGTCCGCACGAATGTCGCTCTACGCATCGAGCAGACCGATGCGCCGAACATCTTCAACGTGAGCGGCCGCGGCGAAATGCAAATCGCCATTCTTGTCGAGCAGATGCGCCGGGAAGGCCACGAGGTGCTGGTGTCGCGACCAGAGGTGATTTACCGGAAAGACCTAAAGGGCAACTTGCTCGAGCCAATCGAGAAGCTGTTCGTCGAAATACCCAAGGACAACATGGGTGTGGTGATGGAGAACCTCGCCGGCCGAAAAGGTGAGATCACCTCCATGAGCCACCACGGGGACCAGGTGAGCATCGAAGCGCTAATCCCGATGCGCGGGCTGATCGGTTTCGAGACCGATCTCGTCAACCAGACCCGCGGTCTTGGGGTGATGAGCCACCTTTTCCATGAGTACGGTCCTGATCGGGGTGAAATCGCCGCGCGCAAGAACGGCTCGCTCGTCAGCATGGAAAGCGGCGAAGCGATGGCCTACGCGCTGAATATGATCCAGGAACGCGGCCGTTTGATGGTTGAGCCGGGCGAAGCGATTTACGTCGGCATGATCGTTGGCGAAAACGCACGCGAAAATGACATCCCCGTCAATCCCTGCAAAGCGAAGAAACTCACCAACATGCGCTCTCAGGGCGATGGCAAAGGCATCCAGCTCAATCCCCCGCTCAAGATGTCCCTCGAACGCGCCCTCGAATATATCGGCTCGGACGAATACGTGGAAGCCACACCAAAGAATCTACGCTTGCGGAAAAAGCTCCTGAACGAAGTTCAGCGGAAGCGAGCCGCGCAGAGCCGCACGGCCAAAGTGGTGGCAGAATGAACCCCCGCCTCCGCGGGGGCGGCTGACTTGCGGCCGGCCGGCACAAGCCGGCAGGTCTGATTAGCGGGCGACGTCGGTTCCGGCGCAGGTGGGGCAGGTGGGGGAGGTGGAGGATGCGGGCGGCGCGTGGCGGATCAGGTGGTAAATGTAGTCTTTCAGTTTGGCGCGGCGCATTTTGAGCTCCTCGATTTCCTGATCTGTGGCGAAATCGATTTCCTCTTCGATGCGATAAATCTCGTCATCCAGGCGGTGATACTCGTCGAATATATTCCGGAAATGATTATCAGAACCCTTGAGCCGCCTGATGATCTCGCGGTGTTCCGGAAATTCTCGGAGTATTGGGTGATGCAGTTCCATGGGAGTAGTCTCCTATTTTAAGTTTTGAACCTTGGTTATTGCGTCCACTTTAACGGTAAAGATGCAGGAATGAGCAGGAAAACGATTATCCTGGCGTCCGAGAACCTGGTTTGCCCGGTTGCTGGGAAGGTCCGCCGCCTTGCCGTTCTTGTCGGCTTGCAGGCATTCGGTTGCTTCGCGTCTCTTCTTGTCCATTCGCGGTCTCGCCGCACTCGACGGCATGGCACAAACCTACACCAAGACTGGCGGCGGTAAAGGTTTTATTTTTGCCCTCGCCCACTTTTTTGGCTCAAGTGGGCCTCGGGAAGGGGAGAAAAGGCGGCCTGCACGGGCCGCCCATAGCCGGAGATTAGGACCAAGATCAGATTAAGAAAACAGCAGGTAACCAGGCAGACCATCCTGGCCAGGCAGAGCCCGAACTACGAGCTGCCAGTGAATTCCATACCGACCAGACAAACATCATCGGCGAAGGCGCCGTCCAACGAGAAACGCCGAATCTCGGCCAAGAGTTGATCAAACAATTGCGGCGCTGGCAACGAGATGCGCCGCTGCACGCCGGCGAGCAGGAGCGCTTGGGAGTATAGCTCGCTTTTGCGGTTCTCAACTTCGTAAAGACCATCCGTGAACAGCATCACCATGTCGTTGGGGATCAGCCGCACCTCGGCAGTTTGGTAGGCAACTGCTTCAAAGAGGCCCAAGACGGGCTGGCTCTTGCCCGAAATGCCCGCCAGCGGCTCAACCTGGCCGAGGCTGCGGCGCAGGTGCAGCGGTTTGGGATGACCGGCATTGGCGTAATGCATCCGACCGGTCTTCCAGTCCGCCACAAGATAAAACGCCGTCGTTAGCATGGGGCTACCGGTATGCTTCAAGATCGCATAGAGGTCCGAGTTTAGCTTGACGAGGAATTGGCCAGGATCGTGCGCGACGGGCTCGAGTTTCTCGACCAGGGCCCGGATCATCGCCGTCACCAGCGCCGAGCGGATGCCATGGCCGGCAACATCGCAGATGAATACGCCGGCCTCGCTCTCCGAGAGCGCGGTGACGGCGAAGAAATCTCCGCCCACCGTGCCGGTGGGAAGATAGCGATGGGTGAATTGAAATGCGCTGCCGGACGCCTGCATCGAGCGCGCGAACACCGGATACTGCTGCGGCAGCATGGTGAGTTGTATCTCGCGGGCCATCTTGAGGTCGTCCTCCATCTGCGCATTTTTCCCACGGAGTTCCTTGCGGCTTTGGGCCAGGAGCGCGTTGACGCGCCGAATCTTCTCGTCCGCGAGCCGCTGCTGGGTGATGTCCCAGAAGATGCCCTGCAACCCGATGATGGTTCCATCGGCCCCGTAAAGCGGGGTTTTGACGACTTGCACGTACATCTTGCCACCGCCCGGAGGTTGATGTTCCTCCACTGTGTCGTAAGGCTTTCCTGTTTCCAACACGCGCCGGTCATCACGTTGGTACTTTTCGGCCAGTTCGCGCGGGAAAAAGTCAAAGTCCGTCTTGCCGACAATCTCCTCCAGGTTCCGGCCGAGGATTCTGCAAAACTGCTGGTTGCCGAAGGTGAAGCGGTCCTGGCTGTCCTTGCGGAAGATGTTTTGGGGCAGCGTTTCCACCAGCGAATGGTAGAGGGCCTCCGAAGCCCTCATGTTCTCCTCCGCCTGCCGGCGTTGCGTAATGTCCTCGACCGTCCCTTCGTAATAGAGTATGCGCCCGCGCGCATCGCGAATGGCGCGGCAATTCTCTGAAATCCAAATCACCGATCCATCCTTGCGATAGATGGGGGATTCAAAGCCGGTGATCGTATCGCTTTCCTGCATCAGGCGGACAAACTCCTCGCGCCGGCCTTCCTCGACGTACAGGCGCCGACCGATATCGGTCAGGCCCTGGATCAGTTCCTCGGGGAACGCATAGCCATAGATGCGGGCCAGCGCGGCGTTGGCCATCAGGTAACGCCCGTCCGGTGTGGTTTGAAAAATGCCCTCGACGAGATGGTCGAAAACACCATGGTATTTCTCCTCCGCCGCCAGGAGCACCACCTCCATGAGATGCCGTTCAATGGCATAGCGGATGGAACGTTCCAGCCAGGCCGGGGTGAGTTGGCCTTTGACGAGGTAATCCTGCGCCCCCGCATGAACCGCCTCCAGCGCCACGATTTCATCATCCGCGTTGCCGGCGGCGATAATGGGAACCTGTGGTGCCAGGGCTTTGATCAACGGAAGGTTGGCGAACCCTGCGCCATCCGGCACAGTTATGTTAAGGACAACGATATTGAAACTGCCTTCGCACAGCGCCGTCAACCCGCTGTGGAGGTCGGCGGCGGTCTGTATTTCGACAGGCAGATTCCGGGCCTGGCCGAGCATTTCGCCAACATAGCGGGCAAACGCGGCATCGTTTTCGATCAGCAAAATCTTCAATAGCTCCTCCGTCATAAAAGGTTGTTTCGGCCAGCCAATCCGGTCCGGCAGACACTTGATACTGCGCGGACATCAAACTCGCAGGATATGCCTCCAGTCGCAAGCGGTTTGCTGCTCTCGCGCGCAGGGCGGATTCAAGAACCTGCAAAATCGTAGCCGCCGACGGCAGTCGGCGCACTTTTCCTCGATTATCGGAATGTTAGCGCCGACTGCCGTCGGCGGCTAGTGCGCCTGAGAGGGCGAGGGGATAGGGCGGTGAGAGTCCGC
>JBAXTC010000591.1:0-5092 GCA_037130375.1 Verrucomicrobiota bacterium
CTGCCCCAGCGTCGGACCTTCCGTCCGCAAAAAACAAATTGGCGATCGCCGCCGAGCCGGCCCTGGGCCGTGGGCTCGAGCGTGCGGGCGTCGGTTTTGAATCATCCCCAATCGCGGGTGAGTTAGAGCAAGCACCATGAATGCATTGTCACGCAGGAAATTTCTCAAGGGCGCCCTCGCCGTCACCGGCGGTCTCGCCACCCTCCCCACCCTGATCCCGGCCTCGGCCTTGGGGCGCAACGGGGCCGTGGCGCCCAGCGAGCGCATCGTCCTGGGCGGCCTGGGCGTCGGCAACCGCGGGTCCAGCGACCTGCGCTGGATGCTGCCGTATCCCGAGGTGGCCAGTGAATATCATCCTTACACCGCTTACCACGTCTTCGAGACACTCCAGATTCTGCTCTTCACCGGGCTGGGCTTCTTCCTGCTCATCAAGAAACTGGTGCCGGACCCGACCATCAGCCTGGACATGGATTGGTTCTATCGCAAAGGCGGCCGCGCTTTCCTCTGGATCGCCCAAAAACCGGTTCAGTCCGTGGATACCTTCGTGGGCGAGCTTTATCGCTACGCCGGCTTGATCCCACTCATGATTACTGCCAAAGTGTCCGGGCTCTTTGATAACTACGTCATCGATGGCGCCGTGGATGGCTTCGCGAAGAGCTTCCGGGGCATCGGAAAACGATTGCGCCTCGTTCAACGGGGCCAGATGCAACAGAGCCTTGCTTTTGCCTTTGCCATCGCCGCCGCGCTCATTGTCGCCTTTCTGCTGTATTCCAAGATCTCGACGGCTATTTCACCCGCAAGGTTGAGCCCGCCGGGACCGCACGCAGCCAATCCTGCATTACAACCCGCCAGTTTCACGCGGCAGATGGTCAAGACCCCGTAACCAGGCCCTAGCGATGACCAATCTTATCCCAAACAACGGTTGTCCGCTGCTGAGCATCCTGATCTTCAGCCCGTTGCTCGCTGCCGCCATCGCTGCCTTCATCCGCAACGAACGCCTGCTGCGCTGGTGGACCCTCGCCTTTACCTCCGCGGCGGCGGTCTTTTCGTTGGACCTTTACCGGCGATTCGACCCCACAACCGCACAGTTCCAATTCGGCGAGTTGGCTCATTGGGTTCCCACGTTGAAAATCGACTACGCCGTCGGCATCGATGGCATCAGCCTGTTGCTCGTGCTGCTGACGACTCTGATCATGCCGCTGTGCGTGCTGGCGTCGTGGTGCTACATTCAAACCCGCGTCAAGGAATTCATGATCTGCCTGCTGGTCATGGAAACCGCCATGGTCGGTGTGTTCTGTGCCCTCGATTTCATCCTCTTCTTCGTCTTTTGGGAAGCCATGTTGATTCCGATGGCCTTGCTCATCGGAATCTGGGGCGGGCCCCGTAAGATCTACGCCTCGCTCAAGTTCTTCATCTACACGATGTCTGGCTCGGTCTTCCTGCTCGTGGCCATTATTGCTCTCCGCCTCAAGGTTGGCAGCTTCAGCATTCCCGACATGATCTCGGCAGGCCATACCCTCCCGCCCAACTTCCAATACTGGGTCTTTCTGGCCTTCTTCATCTCATTTGCGATTAAGGTGCCGATGTTCCCCTTCCATACCTGGCTGCCCGCTGCTCACGTCGAAGCGCCCACCGCCGGCAGCGTGCTGCTCGCCAGCGTTTTGCTCAAGATGGGCACCTACGGGTTCCTGCGCTTTTCCCTGCCCATCACGCCCCATGCAACTGAAGTCTTCACCCCCTTCGTGCTGGGTCTTTCCGTTGTCGCAATCATTTACGGCGGCCTGACGGCGCTGACGCAAACCGACCTGAAGAAACTCGTCGCCTACTCGAGCGTGGCGCACATGGGCTTTGCCACCCTGGGCATCTTTGCCCTGAACCCGCTGGGTATTAAAGGCGCCCTGCTGGTGATGATCAACCACGGCGTCACCACCGGAGCGCTCTTCATCATTGTTGGCATCATCTACGAGCGGCTGCATACTCGCGATCTGGGCGAGGCATCGGGCATGGGTAAAACCATGCCGATCTTTGCCATGTTCGCCGGTGTGTTCGCCCTCTCGTCTCTTGCCTTCCCCGGCACGAACAGCTTCATCGGAGAATTCCTGGTCATGAGCGGCGGGTTTGCTGTTTCCAAACTAATGATGGTCTGCGTGGTGCCCGGCGTGGTGCTGGCCGCTGCCTACATGCTTCGAATGCTGCAAAAGGTCGCTTATGGCGGCACCCACAACCCCGACCATTCCAAACTCAAGGATCTGGGCTTCCGCGAAATCGTTACTTTGGCGCCCCTGCTGCTCTTTGTCTTCTGGATCGGCCTCCACCCCGAACCCTTTATCCGCGTTATGGAAAAGAGCGTCCAGAACCTCCTGGAACAAACCCAGCGCCCCCCTGCTGTCGCCGCCAGCGCACCTCGGGTTTCGGATTTGGCACTCTCCACCGACCCTAATTCCCCATGATGCCTTCCCATTTCATGGCTTTCCTCCCCGAACTGGTCTTGCTGGCCGGCGCGCTGGTTCTCTTTCTGATCACACTTGGCGAGTCGCGCCTGCAACAGGCCAGAGCTGCCGCGCTGGGCGCTGCTCTTGCCAGCATCATCGCCTGCGTGTTCTGTTTGGGACAGGACGCCACGCTCTTCAGCGGCGCCTATCGCGTGGACCAGTTCTCCCAGGTGCTCAAACTCATTTTTGCCTGCGGCTTCACGCTCGTTTTGCTCCTGAGTGGGAACCTCGAAGATATCCGGGACGACGTCAAACCTGAATACTTCTTCTTCCTCGCCCTGAGCGTCGCAGGGCTGACCATGCTGGTGAGCTGTGTGGATATCATCACCCTCGTCGTCGCCCTCGAAGTTTCGGCGTTTCCGATCTATTTCCTCGTGGCCATGCGGCGCGAGCGCCGCGGCCAAAAAAGCCAGATGGAATCTGCGATCAAGTACATCATGTTCGGTGTCGCCGCCAACGGCGTGATGTTTTTTGGCATGAGCTACCTTTTCGGACTGACCGGAACCACGTCCCTGCCTGACATGCTGCCCCGGCTTCAGCCCGTAATCCATTCGCCGCTGGCCATCGCCGGCCTGGCCCTGACCTTTTGCGGCCTTTACTACAAGCTGGCCGTGTTTCCCTTCCACTTCTGGACCCCAGACGTCTATCAGGGTGCCTCGAACGAAACCGCCGGCCTCGTCGCATCGCTCCCGAAAGTCGGGGCGGTTGCCGTCCTCATCCGCTTCGTCTCGCTCGCCTCGCCGGACAATCAGACCGTCGCCATCATGCTGGCCATTCTCGCGGTATGTTCCATGTTCTATGGCAATCTCATTGCGCTGATCCAAAAGGACTTTAAGCGACTCCTCGGGTTTTCCGGCATCGCCCACGCCGGCTATGCCTTGATCGGCTTTGTGGCCCTCGACTTGGTGGGCTATGCTGCCGCCCTCTATTATATTGTTGGTTACCTGTTGATGGTTCTGGCCTGTTTTGTCGTCATTTGCAAGGTCTCTCGCGATGGCGCCAATGTTTCCATCGAAGAAATGGCCGGCCTCCATCGCCGTTCGCCCCTGCTCGCCGTGACCCTGGTTGTGGGCGTGTTCGGCTTGGCCGGCATCCCGCCGTTTGTCGGCTTCATGGGCAAACTCAGCCTGCTCACCGCCGCTCTGGCCAAAGGCCATCTGTTCCTGGTCATCGTCGCCGTGATCAATGCCGCCATCGCTGTTTACTACTATCTCGGGGTCGTCCGCGAAGCCTGCTTCCGGGATCCCGGTGATCGCCCTCCAATCCGCCTCGATTGGTCAACGCGCGCCCTGTGCGTGCTCCTGATCGGCGGCATCCTCACGCTCGGCGTCGCCCCAGCCCGCTTTCTCGGTGCCATTTCGTCCGCCCTCGCCAGTGCCAACTTGACCCTGCAACCCACTCCGCTGGCTTTGGTGACGAAAAAGAGCTTGCCAGTCATGCCCGAACATGCTATAGAGAAGTAGAACTCCATCGTCACGCGATGAGTGATACTGTTTCGCAAAATCTGAATTCCAAGTACGCGTGGCGCGAGCTGGCCCACAAGGGCCTGCCCAAGCGCTCGGCTTCGGAACGCGTTGAGGACTTCCTCGAAATCTACGGTCTCTACGATGAAGCCACTGCCCGCGAGCAGGCCAGTCGCTGCATCCAATGCCCCAACCCGAGCTGTGTCACCGGTTGCCCCCTGTGCAATCCCATCCCGCAATGGATGTCATTGACGGCGGAAGGCCGCTTCCTGGAGGCGGCGGCCGTGCTCGGGTCCGCGACCAACATGGCGGAAATCTGCGCCCGCGTCTGTTCCACCGATCGCTTGTGCGAAGGCTCGTGCATTCTCAATGGAGTGTCCGAACCGGTGGCCATTGGGGCCATCGAGCAATTCCTCAGCGAATATGCCCTGGCTCACGGGCATGTCGATGTCACCACCGCGCCACCAAACGGTCATCGTGTCGCAGTAGTCGGTTCCGGCCCCGGCGGTTTGGCCTGCGCGGATGAACTGGCCAAACGTGGGTATGCCGTAACCCTCTTTGACTCGGCTCTCGTGCCGGGCGGCCTTCTCGTAAGCGGCACGCCGGCATTCAAGGTGGAAAAGTCAATCGTGCAGCGCCGCATTGAAATCCTGCAGAAGCGGGGCGTGATCTTCCGACTGGGCATCACACTCAACGAGGACATCACCCTCGGGCAGTTGCGCGCCGAGTTTAACGCCGTCTTCCTCGGATTCGATTCCCGCAAGGCCCGGTCGCTGGACCTTCCCGGCGCCGATCTGCATGGAGTTATCCAGGCCCTTCCGTTCATCCTTCAGAAAATCACCCCCATCCCTTTGGACCTCGCGACCATCGAAGCCTCCGGCAAACGTGTCGTGGTGATTGGCGCCGGCGATACCGCCATGTATTGCCTGCGCACCGCCATCCGCTGCGGCGCACGCGAGACCGTCTGTGTCTATCGCCGCGACGAAGAAAACATGCCATGCAGCCGCCACGAATACCAGAACGCCGTCGAGGAAGGCGCGAGGTTTGTGTTCCAGGCTGCACCCTGCGCGGTGTTGGGCAATGACCGACGCCAGGTGACCGGACTGCGCCTCATCCGCACCGAACTCGGGCTGCCGG
>JBAXTC010000592.1:0-5092 GCA_037130375.1 Verrucomicrobiota bacterium
GACCGGGCGTCTGCGCCAGTCCTGGGAGGAGTTGGTTGATGCCTCCGCTGACCTGCAGGAATCGCCGTTCTACAAGCTGGACATCGCAGAATTCCTGGGCCCTGACCCGCGCTTGGGTGAGGAACTGGAGCGAACCAACACATCACGCCGCGCGCGTCTGCGGTTTGGCGACTTCGTGGCGGAACACGAAGGCCAGCGCAATCAAGTTCGACACCGCATCAAGATCGACAACGTGACCGGCGCGGCGGACGACCACATGCTGCTGACCCAGGACTCGCCCTTTCCGCCAGGCGCGTCGATCAAGTTTGTTGGCCAGGCCGCCCTCAGCACCGGCAGCGACGCGGAAGCCACGCGGCTGAAGCGGCTCGTTGAACTGGGACTGTGCTGGACCACCTCACTCGGCGCTGAAAGGACGGCGGGCTTCGGCCAGCTCCTGGGTGTGCGGGTTGAAGCCCAAACCCAGCCAGCGGCAACCGGCGTCGTTGGGGAACCCACACGCCTCGAATTCACGCCGGAATGCCCAACGTGGCTGGACCTGGTAATTCGCCCCCAATCGCCCTTCTGCTTCGCGCAACATCGGCGCGAGAAAAACTGGTTCGTTTCCCGTGAAGAGATTCCAGGCGCGGCAATTAAAGGCTGCGTGGCCGAGGCCCTAAAGCACGCCGGAGAGCTTCCTCCGCAGCCCGGCGGCAGTTTCTTCCAACTGGCCAGCCACCTTGATCGCGTTGTGTTCACGCACGGTTTCCCCGCCGTCCAAGGCGCGCGGCGGCGACCGGTCTGCGTGCCGGAATCGGTCGTGAAAACCTCGCGCGGCTGGTACGACCTGGCTTTGATTCCGCAGCCCTGCCTGATCCAGAACGAAGCGCCGGAGTTCCAAGTGGACTGGAAAAAGCACAATGACGTGGCGACGGAATTTGGCTGGCCCGGTTCCCTCCCGCGAGAACTGCGCGTGCGCACCGCCATTGACCGGCGTTACGCCCGGTCGGCGAACGAACAACTCTTCGCACAGGAACGCATCGTGCCGGAGGGCCACGAGTGGCTCGCGCGGGTGGAATTGGAGTCGGTGCCGCCAGACGACCGCTCCGACGTGGCCAAACAACTCCGGTCGCTGCTTGAACATGGCTTGCACGGCCTTGGCAAGACAAAGGCTTGTGCCAAGGTTGACCTGTTCGCGGGCGGCACGGTGTCCGCAGCTTACGCTGCCGCCACTCCGCTGGTGCCGCCGCCGCAAGACATGCAGTGGGTCATCACGTTGCAAACTCCCGCCGTGCTGGGCTGGCCGGAGGAATTTGGCACGCAGCCGGCCAACGACCCAAGACACGGCGCCCTCTACCGCACCGCCTGGTCCCAACTCTCTCGCACCCACGACGCCCCGGAAGGAGTTCTTGTGCTCCAACACTTCTACGCCCGGCAATCTCTGGCTGGCGGCGCCTACCTCTGGCATCGCTTCCAGAAGTCACGCGCTTACAATCCCTGGCTTCTTACCGATGCCGGCAGCGTGTTTGTGCTTCAGGCTGCGACCGGCCAGGTCGAGACCGCACAAAAGCTGATCGCCCGCTGGCAGCGCACTGGCCTCCCGCTACCGGGGTGGGCCATTCACGCTTATGGCCTGGCCAATGACCCTGGCCAAGACTGGCGGAGCTGCCCCTTTCTGCCTGAGAACGGTTACGGCGAAATCGCCGTCAACCTTCAGTGCCACACCGACAAGAAACCGACCGACATCAGCCTACTTCAGCCATGAAAGAACCCTATCACCCCGGAAAGTTCGAGAATCGCTGGCTCCTCGAAGGGACGCTTACCACGGTTACGCCGTTTCATCTCGGCTCCGGCCACGTCATCCCGCGCAAGGGACTGACGGAGCCGCTCAGCCAGGAAGTGTCCGTCAAGGCCGTCTTTCGCGACGTGGCCGGCCTTCCCTGCATTCCCGGCAGTTCTCTCAAGGGTGTCCTTCGCGCCCGGTTGGTCGGGGCGTTGGGCGAGCAGGATGACGCCGTGCTGAACCTCTTCGGGAAGCCTGAAGTGGAAGGGCGCAAGAGTCCGATCCAAACCGGCCACGCCGGGCGCGCCGAGTTCCACGAATCCCGCGCGCCAGAACAAACTTTGCCGGCCAGCCAGATGCCGCCGCCGTTCTGGAAGCAGTGGCCCGACGCCATGCTCACGGGCCTCAACGCCAACGTCGCCATCCGCCGCCGCACCCGCACCGCCGCGCACCAGAAACTATTCCATACCGAGTTCGTCCCGCCCGGTATCCAGTTCAAAGTTCGCATCACCGCGCAGAATCTCGACGGTCCACACATGGCGAGTCTGTTGTGGGCGTTGGAACAGTTCGACGACCCAAACCGTCCGCTGCACCTGGGTGCCGACGGTGGCAACGACTGGGGGCGTTTCCACTGGGCAGTCAGCCCCATCCGGAAGATGACCAAGAAAGACATGGCGCAGTGGCTAAATCCCACTCCGGCCAATACCGGCCTGGCCCAGGGGCTGAGGGCCGCCCTTCCCGCTGTCGGCTACAAGGCCCTGGAGTCCTTGCTGCCGTTTGCCCTGGCATCCTCACTTCCGGTCGCCGCCAGCAATGGCAGCGACTCGATCACCCTCCGCCTCAAGCTCCGCTTCGATGGCCCATTCCTGGTCAAACGCCCCGCGCCACCCAAGGCGAGAGGCGGCACCGCGCCAAACGCCGAGCCGTATCTCGACGCGTTTGGGCGCGTGGTGCTGCCGGCCTCCGCCTTCCGGGGCGTCTTCCGCGCGCAAGTCGAGCGCATCTTGCGCACCCTGGCACCGGACGAAACCACAGCTCTCGCATGGGCGCCTGATCCGACTGAGAAGGCCATCGAAGACACCTCCAGCCAAGGCATCAGCGCCCTCTCGCCCATTGCAAAAGTCTTTGGCGCGACTGGCTGGAAATCGCCAGTGGAACTTAGTGACTTCACCTGTGCAAAAGCCAGTCCCCCACCTGTCTTCAACCATGAACTTGTTGCCATCGACCGCTTCACCGGTGGCGCGGCGGAGGGTGCGAAGTTCAAATTCCGCGTCGCGTGGTGTCCGGTCTTCACCGGCACCATCACCTTGCGCCGGGACCGTTGGCGCGCGGTCGGCGTTGATGACTGGGCTTGCGGCCTGTGCGCGCTGGCGCTGCGCGACCTCCGTGAAGGCGACCTGGTCTTCGGCCTGGGCTCCGGCAAGGGCTACGGCGCCTGCGCGAAGGCCGAATTCGATTGGTTCCCGGACGCCGCAAAATTGGCGAAGCATTTTCAGGAATGTGTCCGCAAAAACTCCCTCTAACTTTCAACCTATCCGCCTATGAGCAAGTATCACCCCTATCATTTCATCCCGCTGCATCCGGACACTCACCCGGCCGCCGTGGACATGGCGGCTTTCGAGAAGGGCCAGGTGCCGCACCTCACGCACGACCGGTATGTCAGTGAGAACCGCGGCCAACGCTACTTCTCCGGCCGCTTGGTTTGTGCCCTTGAAACCGTCTCCCCGCTGGTCATCGGCGGCGCACACGACGATCGCCACCAGCCGGTTATCGTCGAGCCCTTCCTCCTGCCCGATGGCCAGCCCGCCATCCCAGCCTCATCCCTGCGCGGCCTCATCTCCAGCATCGCCGAAGCCGCCAGCAACTCCGCCTTGCGCGTCTTGTCCCTCCATGAGCCGGACGCCAAGTCTCGCGCTTGGCCGTGCTTCAAGGGTGCGCCCGGCTTTCCCGCTAACTTCTTTGCCGGCGTGAGCCTTGACCTTCTACCATTGGGTCAGCGCGCAGCGCAACCCGGCGACAAAACGAAGAAGCGACTCACCCTTGCTGAGCAACTCTTTGGTTTCGTTGAGCAAGGCAAGTCCGCTGGCTCTGACTCTGGGCGAAACTTTGCCGGCCGCGTACGTTTCTCCACCGCCCGGTTGCTGGGAAATCTGCGGGACGGCTGGTTTGCCACTACGGGGTTTGTGACCTTGGCGATCCTCTCGACACCCAACCCGCTGAGTGCCTCGATCTATTTCAAGCGCAAGAACGGGACGGGTGGCCGCATCAAGGGCGGCGAACTTAACCTGCGCGATCACGAGCCACAGGGGCGCAAGACATACCTCGATCAGGAAATCCAAGACGCCGTCGGCTGGCAGGACCCAGACCAGCGCCGGCCTGCGATGCAGGTCCGTGCCCAGCCGCTTCGCGACGGTCTCTGTTTCCAGTTCCACCTGGACTTTGACAACCTCACCGAGACCGAGTTGGGCCTGCTCGCCTACGCGCTGCGGCCCACGCCGGATTTCCGGCACAAGCTCGGCCTTGGCAAACCCATTGGCCTGGGCTGCGTGTGCCTCACGCCGCTGGGGCTTTTTCTCATCAACCGCGGCAATCGCTATGGCAGCGATCCGCTGGATACCCCGCAGCGATACCATTATCGCTGGGTCGAGGCCACTCCCACGGAAGCGGCTGCACCGTCCGCGTGGCTGGCTGATCGCTACCCCCACGAGCTGGCGGCCCTGAGGAACAATCAACTTCCGCCCTTCGATTTCCCAGCCCTGCGCCAGCAGTTCCGGCAAGCCATGCTCAAACTGGCCCCGGACATTATTGATTCGCTGGAATTGCTGGGTGAAAATTACAAGCAGCCCGGCAAAGTTGGTTACTTCATCCCGTGCAGTTCCGGCCAGTATCTTCCCCCGCTCCCAAATCGCGACCGGCACGGTGACGCTCAGATTCCCCTCCCCGTCTTGGACCCCAACCAGCAGCCGCCTCGCCGCCGCTACTGACCCATGCCGACCCTGCATCTCTCCACCGGCACCATCGAGGTGCCTTGCCCAGCCGGGCAGAGCAGTTACGCCCCTGTCTCGCACGGCTGATTATGTTGCGGTGTATGACGTGTCGAGTGACAGCGAGCGCACGCGCGTGGCCAAGGTGATCGAGGGCTTCGGCATTCGCGTGCAGATGAGCTCCTTCGAGTGCCAGTTGACCCGCAGCGGTCGCGACCAATTGAAGAAACGCCTGGCTGACCTCAAGCTGAAAACCGGTTTCGTTTATCTTTACCGCCGCGATTCCCTGAGCCGCCGCATCGGTATCGGCCAATGTCCGGATAACCCTCTTGATGATGGCCGTTATGCC
>JBAXTC010000593.1:0-5085 GCA_037130375.1 Verrucomicrobiota bacterium
CGCTCACGGCAATCGCCACCATCAAGATCGCGGAGCGCATTTGCCGAGCGAACGCTGTTGACCCCGCCATTTTCAGCCTGGTGATCGGCGACGGTGCGACGATCGGCGAGAGATTGATTGGCGACCCGCGCGTTCCCCTGATTTCCGCTACGGGCTCCACGAAGATGGGCTGGCACGTGGGCGAGGTCGTTACGCGGCGGTTAGGCCGAACATTGCTCGAACTGGGCGGGAACAACGCCATTATCGTTGCTCCGACCGCCGATCTGGACCTGGCAACGCGCGCGATTTTGTTCGGGGCTGTGGGCACCGCCGGGCAGCGCTGCACCACTACGCGGCGCATCATCGCGCATGAATCTGTGCATGAAGCGGTGACTCGGCGGCTGATCGAGGCCTACAAGCAAGTGCGCATCGGCAATCCGCTGGAAGCCGGCACGCTCATGGGGCCGCTGATCAACCCTCGCGCAGTCGAGGACATGCAGAGGGCGCTGGCGGAGGCGCGCAAAGAAGGCGGTGAGATCCTTTATGGCGGCGAGCGGTTGGCTGGGCCGAACTATCCCGGCGGGTGCTACGTTCGCCCCTGCATCGTCGCGGCGCGGCATGACTTGAAGATCGTCCGCGAGGAGACCTTCGCGCCGATTCTCTACTTGATTTCTTATCGCTCGATGGACGAGGCCATCGCCTGCCACAACGATGTGCCGCAAGGGCTCAGCTCGGCGATCTTCACCAACGACCTGCGCGAGGCGGAACAATTCCTATCCGCTCGCGGCAGCGATTGCGGGATCGCCAACGTAAACATCGGCACGAGCGGCGCCGAAATCGGGGGCGCGTTCGGCGGCGAAAAGGAGACTGGCGGCGGCCGCGAGAGCGGCAGCGATGCATGGAAGACTTACATGCGGCGGCAAACGGCAACGATCAACTACTCGAAAGAACTGCCGCTGGCGCAAGGAATCGTTTTTGGCTGATTTGCTGTCTGGGCGGACGTTGGTGGTGCGACCAATAGTTCTGTCAGGACTTACCGGTTGCGGATTCCGTGAGCGCGGAGCGGGATGTCCTCGGACCGGACGACTTTACGCGACGTCCGTCACCGGGGGTTGCCACCTATGACTCCCGCACAACCGCCTGCAAGCGCTGTTTTAACTGCTCGACCAGCCGTTCATGCGCGGCGTTGACTTCCGTGTCGGTCAGGGTTCGCTCCGCCTGCCGGTAAGTAAACGCGTAAGCCACGCTCTTCTGGCCGGGCGGGACGTTCTTGCCGCGAAACACGTCGAAGAGGTCCACCGCCTCCAGGTTTGCTGGTTTGACCTGTTTCACCACTTGGAGAATGGCGTCGTGGGTGGTCGCTTCGGGTACCAGCATCGCCAGATCCCGGCGAATGGACGGAAAGGCCGGCAGCGGTCTGAAGGATTTTGCAGGGTTCCGCCGGGCCAGCAGAAGATCGAGATTCAACTCCGCCAGCAGCACGGCATCGCGCAAATCGTATCGCTTGGCCAGAGGCGGAAGCAACTGGCCGAATTCGCCTAGTTGGAATCTGCCGAGATGGACCGTAGCGGATTCCAGAAACAGCGTGGTGCTGTCTGGCCGGCGCGCGCAGGTCTGCCCCCGCAGGCCGAACTGCTCCAGGAACTCTTCGAGCACGCCCTTGAGATCGCAAATATCGAATTTCGCCTCACGCTCAGCCCCGGTCCAGAACAGCGGGTTGCGCTGGCCAGTCAACGCAATGGCCACGCGGCGCTCCTCGCGGGTGGCGGGGGTTGATTTGCGGGGGCCACCGGGCGGGACGCCCGGTGAACCCGCAGGCGGGGGCGCCTGCGCTGCAATGAAGACGCGGCCAACCTCGAATAGGGCCACATCGTAGGACTTATGGTTGAGGTTATACCGCAGCGCATCGAGCAGACCCGGCAGAAGGCTCGGGCGCAGCAGGTTCATATCGCTGCTGAGCGGATTGGATAGCGGGACCAGCAGCTCGCTGCCAGCCAGCCGTCCGGCGGTCTCCGAAATCAGCGTCTGACCCTGGGTCTCGAACAGGCCAAGCCCAGTCAAAATACGGCGTGCTTCCGCGAGTTGGTCATGCACTGCATCGTAATCATTCGATCCGATGGCACCGCGCGGCGCTGTGGCGGGAATTTTGTCCACCCCGTAGAGCCGGGCGACTTCTTCAATGAGGTCAATTTCGCGCTTAATATCCACCCGGAAGGAAGGCACCTTGAAAGTGGTGGTGTGCGGCGTGGGCACGTCCATGGAAGGCGCAATGCCCGGCGCGGTCGCGATTTCCAGACCGAGCCGTTGCAGGCCCTCAATCTGCTGGTTCACCGGGACCGGGATGCCGAGGATGGCGTCGGTCTGCGGGTGGCGCAAGGCGATTTGCTTCTCCTCAAAAGGATGCGGGTAGGCATCCACGACACCTTGCGCGAGCGCGCCGCCCGCCGTTTCGAGAATCAAAGCTGCCGCCCGCTGGCTGGCCCAATCGCAGATGCCAACGTCGGCGCCCCGCTCGAAACGGTACGACGACTCGGTGCGCAATTCGAGCCGCTTGGAGGTGGCGCGGATGTTCTGTGGTTTGAAGCAGGCGCTCTCGATCAACACATCCACCGTGTTCAAGTTGATCTCGCTGTTCTGTCCGCCCATCACGCCGGCCAGGGCCACTGCTTTGGTTTCGTCGGCAATCAGCAGCATCTGGCTGGTTAGCGTGCGCTCCTGGCCATCCAGAGTCTTGAACTTCTCACCGTCAGCGGCACGGCGGATGACAATAGCAGGGCAGGCGTCCCGCCTGTCCTGGGCCGGGGCGGTGCCTGCCCCACTTTGCAGCAAATGATAATCAAACGCATGCAGCGGCTGCCCGGACTCCAGCATCACGTAATTGGTCACATCGACCACATTGTTGATGCTCCGAACACCCACTTTCTCGAGCGTGCTCTTCAACCACTCCGGGCTGGGAGCAATCTTGACGCCCCGAACCACCCGGGCCGTATAGCGCGGGCACAAATCCGCATCTTCAATCCGCACCGCGACCAACTCCGCAACACTGATCTCTGACTTCTGATCTTTGTCCTCTGCTTTCCGGCCTCCGACCTCCGGTATCCGCAACCGGCTGCCGGTGACCGCGCTGATTTCGCGCGCAATGCCAATCACGCTGTTCCAGTCCGGCCGGTTCGGGGTGATTTCAAGATCGTAAACGACGTCGCTGCCCGTCCGGCCAAGATATTCGGCAAAGGGTTGGCCGACCCTGGCGTCCTCGCGCAGAATCAGGAGCCCCTCCACCGCATCCCCCAGGCCGAGTTCCTGCGGAGAACACATCATGCCGTGGGATTCCACACCGCGGATTTTGCCGACCTTGATCGTGAAGGGCGGCTCGCCGGGTTTGGCGGGCAGGCTGCTGCCGGCCTGAATGAGCGGCACCTTGTCCCCGGCCTTGAAGTTCTGCGCGCCGCAGACGATCTGGCGCTCACCCTTGCCGTCGTTGACACGGCAGACGGTCAGCTTGTCGGCGTTCGGGTGCTTGTCCTTGGTGATAACCTGCGCGACGACGATGCCATCAAACTCGCCGCCGAGCTTCTGCGCGCCTTCGACTTCAATGCCGATCATGGTCAGCCGCTCGGCCAGTTCGTCCGGCGACCAATCGAAATCAACGTATTGCTTAAGCCAATTTAGTGTAACTTTCATTCTAGGTCAGGTACGCCAGGCGTCCTTTAGGCTGCGAGATCGGACGACCCAGTTCTTTGGCAGTCTCGATCCATTTTTTGATGATCAGATCGGCATGCATTTTTGCTCACAGGCATTGCGTTCCCGTTTCTCAGAACTGTCTGAGAAACCGCACATCATTCTCGTAAAACAGCCGAATGTCGTTGATGCCGTAGCGGATCATCGCGATGCGCTCGATGCCGAACCCGAAGGCCCAGCCGGTCCAGACTTCCGGATCGTATCCGACGTTTTCAAACACCTGCGGATGCACCATCCCGCACCCGGCGATCTCGAGCCATTCCTTGCCCATCTTGCGCGTCAGCGCGCTGCTGAAATCGATCTCGAAGCTCGGCTCGGTGTAGCTGAAATAGTGTGGGCGGAATCGGATGCGCGTTTCCGGCCCCATCAGTTCGCGGAACACGAACTCGACCGTGCCCTTGAGATCGCCGACTGTCACGTTCCGGTCCACATACAAGCCTTCGACCTGGTGAAACGTTGGGTTGTGCGTCGCATCGGCGTTGTCGCGACGATAAACGCGGCCCGGCACGATGATCCGAACCGGGGGTGGCTGCTTTGCCATCACTCGAATCTGGACCGAGGATGTGTGGGTGCGCAAAAGCAGGGCAGGCGCCCCGCCTGCCTCTGACTTCAGATAAAAGGTATCCTGGGTATCGCGAGCCGGGTGATCCGCCGGGGTGTTCAGCGCGTCGAAGCAGTGGTATTCGTCCTCAACCTCCGGGCCATCTGCCACCACAAAGCCAATCTTGCGAAAGCTGCGGACAATATCCTCCGTGACTTGGGTCAGGGGATGGAGCTTGCCGAGGACGCGGCGCCGGCCAGGCAAGGTAAAATCCGTTGGTTCCTGGGGCAGAGCTGCTTTCAACTCGAGTTCGCCGCGGCGTTCGGCCAGGGCGGCTTCCAGTTCGACTTTGACCCCGTTAATGGCCTTTCCGGCCGCCGGCTTCTCCTCTTTGGACAATGCTCCAAGCTGCTTCATCAACGCCGTGAACTTGCCGTGCGATCCGAGATAATTGACCCGTGCCTGCTCGAGCGCGGCCAGGTCTGGCGCGACTCGCAACTCCGCCAGTGCCGATTGTTTCAACGGTTCGATTTGGTCCAGGAAACTCATTACGTCCCGAGTGTAGCCGGTGGAACCGAGATTTGTCGATGATGGAGTTGAGCCAGCGGCGGACTCTTGGCCTTGGGCCGTGCATGGAGTCGGAGACTCCATGCACGGGAGCAGCGTGGAGCAGATCTCTTACTCTTGCTCTTGCTCTTGCTCTTGCTCTTGCTCTAGCCCTGCACGGAGTCGGAGACTCCCCGCATCGGCAGGTCGGAGACCTGCCCCACATCCCGTCAAAATGAATTGCTGGGGCGCATGAGCTTTTTGACCTCACTGCCAAAATA
>JBAXTC010000594.1:0-5066 GCA_037130375.1 Verrucomicrobiota bacterium
GGAGTGTTAGCGCCGACTGCCGTCGGCGGCTACGATTTCTTGAAACCACCCTGTTCCCTCCCTGCGTCCTTGCCTTCCTGATCGATCCCAACGTCCCTTTCACTGACGAATCCCCGAGATTCCGGGTTTGTGGACAAAGTGCATGCCCGTTTTGTCCTTGGCATCTGCCCTGAAGCAGTTGATGATTATACCGCCTTCCAAACATTAGGGCAAATCCGGCCCTGTGTAGCCTTCCGCTGGCCAGACAACATCCTTTGGCGTGTCAAAGTTCCGTTGGAACTCACGAATGACTTGAAGGCGTTGCTCATACGGTAAATTACAGGTGAACGCCAATTCCTCACCAAATGTTTTGCGCAGGCTTTCTTGGTATTCCTCCTCCGTGATTAGCGGGGTTCTGGTAGTGGCACTCATAGTTCCTGGTCGCTGTTTCCCGTGCATCCATCTGTTTGGCCAAAAAACGAGTTCGGGGTGGGCAGAAGACTGGCATCAAGATTCTGAAATATCCGAGTCGTTTTGTTCTTGGCCTGTTCAATCAATTTGTGCCATCCAACAGTTTGAATTGGGTTTGGGTCAAGTGTCTGCTCGGCTATTTGAATTAAGGCTTGGTTTTGGTCTTGTAGCTCCAATTGCAAAATGCCTGGTATGTTTTGAATTGCTGTGCCGTATGGCACCCAAGCCTTCTCATAAGCATCGAGTCTTAACCGATCCAAGGCGAACAAAAAATCCTTTTCTGCCTTGACATATCTTTCAACGTCTGGACTGTCTTCGACAGCAAGCTTCAACATGGGTCTTTCCGTAAGCATCGATTGGGATATTGTTGTGTTCCTAGCTACTTTGACCAGGCGTTGTGGGTCTGTGATATGTAACAAACCGGCTGGATCTCCCCGCAGGAGCATTTGGTTTCCAAGCAAATTGACGAAAGCCCAATCTTTGTCTCTTTGCGTTTTCTTCATCCGAGCCACGCCGTCGCGAGAGAGGAAAAGCGGGTTTTCGTCTGCTTCTAACCTACAGACTCGCGGGGGATTACCAAAAATGTCCACTCGTGCTATGGGTTGACTTGGAGGCCCAAAGTAAGTGTGGCTACTCCATCCTCCGTTAAGCCATCGTTCATGTAGTGGGGCGCCGTATTTCAAAGTCAAATGACACTTGTGGCTCTCCAAAGTCGTTCTTGCCAGCAACCGCAACGCTGCATCAGTCTTTTGGATCGGGATAATAATGTCGCAATCCTTTGTCTTCTGTGTTAAAGAATACAACACACACGCAAAACCTCCTGTAGTCAAACTGGTTATGCCGTGCGCATGCATGTCCTGCGCAAGTTTCCTGTAGAAATTGTCCAGGACAGGCCAGTCATCAATAGGTGCAATCTTCATTGGCTCTTAAATTTAGAGTTTCCCGGTCGCTCTTGCAACTCGTCTTTGTCCTTGGCACATGCCCTGAAGCAGCATTGCCCGTGAAGCCGCTGGAGAGAGTTGATGATTATACCGCCTTCGAAAGGCAGTTCCTATCTCAAGCAAGCGGGAAATCGCGAAGTCAAAGTCTGCGACCCATCCGGCATCGCAACTTGACAAAACCCCATGCGCACTCCGCACTCCGCATTTCCTCTGATGCCTCTCGACATCACATGGAACTGGCGGTCCCACACCATTTCGATTGACGGTGGGTGGCTCGAAAGTGAGATGGCCGATTTTACCCGCGAACTGGTCCTGCTGTTCATGTGTGGGGCAAACCTCCGTTCTGCCGGTTCACGGAGTCTCCGACTCCGCGCCCCTGTTGGCATCGAAACTCCGGACCAGAGGCCCGGACACCTGAACAGTTACAAAACATTTAGTTGCACCCGAGCATGCTTTCGGACTAAGTTGTTCACTCAATTTGTTTGATGGTTTGTTTCTGGTTTGTTTGCTGGTTGTTTCATGGTTGAGTTGGGAGCGGCTCGGTTTGTTGCCGAGCCGCTCTTTTTTTGCCCGGCCTGATGAACTCGCCAGGGGATCGAGATGCCGTCTCATCCCCTGAAATCCCTCAAATGCGCCGAAGTCGGCTCGTTTGGATCGGGCGATTGTGACGGCTTGACGGCTGCAAGGTTTAAAACATAATCAGAGGCACATGAAAAAATATCTATTCACACTGGCCATCCTGGGCGTGGTCTCGCTGGCGCTGGCCGCCAACGACGATGACAAGAGTTTTCAACCTCTGTTCAACGGCAAAGATCTCACCGGATGGAAACTGCGCCGCCCTGGCGCTCACAATTCCTGGAGCGTCCAGCCGGGTGGCATCCTCAAGAACACCATCGAGGAAGGGCAACACGGCGTGGATCTGTTGACCGAACAGAAATTCCGCAATTTTGTCGTGCGCTACGAGTACATGACCCCCGACAACTCCAACAGCGGGTTTTATTTGCGCGGGCGCCAGGAGATTCAAATTCTCGGAGACCACAATTCCGGCAAAACGTCCAAGGGTTCCAATGGCGCCCTCTACGACTTCAAGGCTCCCGACCAGTTTGTGACCAAGCCGGGCGGAGAATGGCAGACGGCCGAAGCGACCGTTATCGGCAACCGCATCACCGTCATCCTGAATGGCGTAAAAATTCACGACAACGTGCAATGTGACCAGGCCACCGGTGGCGAGCTGGACCGCAACCTGGACCAACCCGGCCCAATCCTGTTGCAAGGCGATCACGGCATCGTCAGTTTCCGCAATATCCGCCTGAAGGAACTCCCCCAATAAACCGTCCTACTGCCGATTCACACCCCCGCAGCCGCCGACGGCAGTCGGCGCTAACTCTCCGCGAGCCAGCGGGCCACGTCAGCGGCGGCGTAAGTGATCAGGATATCCGCGCCGGCGCGGCGCATGCCGAGCAGGCTCTCAAGGGTCACCGCGCGCTCGTCGATCCAGCCATTGGCAGCGGCAGCCTTCGTCATCGAATACTCGGCGCTCACGGAGTAGGCCGCCGTCGGGTAGCCGAATTCGGCTTTCACGCGGTACAGGATATCGAGATAAGCGAGGGCGGGTTTGACCATGACGATGTCCGCGCCTTCCTGGATGTCGAGGGCCACCTCGCGCAGGGCTTCCGAGGCGTTGGCCGAGTCCATCTGGTAACTACGCCGGTCACCGAACTGCGGCGCCGATTCGGCCGCCTCGCGGAACGGTCCGTAATAGGCGGAAGCGAACTTGGCGGCGTAGGACATAATCGGCGTGTCGATGAAGCCGAGGTGGTCGAGGTGCTCGCGAATGGCGCGCACACGACCGTCCATCATGTCGCTGGGAGCGACCATGTCGGCGCCAGCTTCGACGTGGCTGGCGGCGGTCCGAGCGAGCAGTTTCAGCGTGGGGTCATTGAGGATTCTGGCACCGGTCTTGTCGCGCTGCACGATGCCGCAATGCCCGTGCGCCATGTATTCGCACAGGCAGACATCGGTGATGACCAGCAACTGCGGCAGTTCACGTTTGAGGAGGCGCACGGCTTGTTGCACGATGCCATTGGCCGCATAAGCGCCGGACGCCCGGGCATCCTTGGTTTCGGGAATGCCGAACAGCAACACGGCGGGCACCCCCAGTTCGTGTGCTCGGGCCGCTTCTCGCAGCAGTTCATCGGGGGAAAGCTGGAACACCCCGGGCATCGCAGCGATGGGTCGGCGCAGTTTCCGGCCACTCCGGGCAAAGAGCGGCAGAACCAACTGCGCCGGGTGCAACTGCGTTTCGCGCACCAACTGGCGCAGGGCAGGCGATTGGCGCAATCGTCGTGGTCGGCAGGAGGGAAATTGTCCAACAGGATACATGCTCATGGGGGTATGTGTATGTGTACGTTTGAAAGTTGATCTATCAATGCCCGCCGCTGGCGGGGTCGGTTTGCCCAGGCTGCCGGAACCTCGTCCGCATGGCGTCGTTCGTGGCTCTTGCCGCAGGGTTGGCGGCGGGGGTTGTTGGTGGATGGGCGGCCGCTGGCTGTCGGGCCGTTGCAGGGGGCGGCTTTGATGAGCGGCCACCCTCCATAGCGTCCGACATGTCCATTGCACCGTTCACTTCGCCCATGGGGCCAACCCCTCCGCCATTGGGTGCGGGATTGGCCTGGGTCGGTTTGGAATTCTCGCTGTCCTGCAGCTTGCTCAGCAAGGATGGCACGTAGAGGTAACCTGCCCCACCCAAGGCGGCTAACACGATGGCATAGACAACGTATTTGACCAGAGAACTCTTATTTCCCGGCGGTCGCTCCGTCGGTTGTCGTATCGGGATCGTTCCTGGGCCAATCGAGCGTGCGACCTGGGTAGTCCCGGCAGAAAGCCTGGCACCGTGGGGAGCTGGAGGTTGTGGGACCAGCGACTTGGGAACGGTCGCAACAACCGCCGGAGCCGGAAGAAACTGGGGCACGGTGAGGGTCGTGGCGCAGGTTGGGCATTGGATCTGATGCCCTGACCACTGTTCGTTGCCAGAGAGGTGCTGCGCGCATTGGGGACAGGAGAATTTGAATTCAGCCATAAACGTTTCTCGCCAGACCGCAGGACGGCGTCTGAAGAGCTTTCGCGATGAGGGCGAACATCCCCCAATTACTACCCGGAAGGAGAGATGTGTCAAACTGATAAGACATTGCTTTTGACGCTGGACGTATCAAAGGCAGGCTCCTCTCGAGCACTTTCCACGAGATCAGGCATCGAGGAAATGGTCTGCGCGCCGGTTAGACATAAATCAAATTCGGCTCGATGAGCCGCCGCCGGTGCGGTTTTACCGCCCGGCTCGAAACCCAATCGACCCGCTCTTGGAGCCACCGTTCCAGTTCCTCAGCCAGACTGACGAAACCCAGGCCAATCGATGGATCCACTCCGACCAGGCTTTGACTTTTTGATGCTCAAAAAGCTGGAACCTATGATTCAACTGAACTCACAGGAGATAACAGAGGCAACAGAGTTGCACCCTGTCACAACCTGTGAACAGGGAGGACGGGAAGACGGGAAGACAGGGGGCCTTTGAACGCCTAAACACGGATTACACGGATAAAAAAAGGATAACACGGATAAGGGCACGCCCGGCCCAGAAGACAGAAAAATGTAAGACAGAAAAATGGGAGAGTTTCAACA
>JBAXTC010000595.1:0-5058 GCA_037130375.1 Verrucomicrobiota bacterium
GTCGCGTAAATGTGGCCCGCGCAGTCGGCGAGGCTATTTGTCGCGCCATTCCATTGCAACCGGGCTGGCGCGTGCTCGATTACGGTGCCGGAACCGGCCTGCTCACCCTTAACCTCCAGCCCCGCGTCGCCTCCATGGTAGCCCTGGATTCCTCCACGGGCATGTTGGAGAAGCTCACGCAAAAACTCGCCGCCGCCGCGATCAGCAACGTCCAAACCCGACACTGGGATCTGGAGGCCAAACCCTTTCCGGAGCCCGGCTTTGACCTGGTTGTCAGTTCGATGACCCTGCACCACCTCCGCAATGTGCCCCTGGTCTTGAGCCGATTAGCCGAGGTTCTTAAACCCGGCGGCTGGCTGGCGGTGGCCGACCTCGACAGCGAAGACGGCAGCTTCCATGGCCAGGCTGACGACGTCTTTCACCACGGCTTTGAACGCGGACAGATTGCCGAGTGGCTTGCCAATGCCCGGTTAAAATGGATTTCTGTCAGCGATGCTCATACCATGAACAAACCGAGTTCGACCGGCGAAGTGCGCTCCTACGGTATATTCCTCGCCGTGGGCCAAAAGGATCGGGACTGATCTCTTACTCCATTCTAAATATGAAAACACACGCGCTCGAACATTTCCGTCGTTGCCCCGAGTCTCTGAAAGTTGTCGTCATCGGAGGCGTCGCCGCCGGCCCCAAAGCGGCAGCCAAGCTGCTGGGCGCGCAGGCGGTGGGACCGGGCGCGGGCGACAAGCGCATGGACCTGGCGGCGATGGCGATCACGGCGGGAATGACGGTGGATCAGTTGTCGAAGGTTGATCTGTGTTACGCGCGGCTAAAATCCTGCAAGGGGCGGGATTCAAGCGCGTGCGGGTGATGGATGGAGGCATGGCGGTGTGGCCATTCGACAAGATCCATGGATAACATTGAACATCCAACAGCACCCCGTAAGATGCCAACGTATATGAACATCACCATCTGGATCATCATCTTGGGGGCCATCGGGGCTGTCATGCTTATGAAACGACTGAATCAGGCAAGCCCGTCAACCGCCCGCGACTGGCTTAACAAAGGCGCGCTCGTGATTGATGTGCGCAGTGAGGCGGAGTATCGCGACCAGCATCTGCCGGGCACCATCAACATCCCCCTCGACCGGCTTGAGGATGAAATCGCCCGGCACGCCCCCAAGAAGGAGCAACCCATTCTGCTTCACTGCCAGAGCGGAATGCGCAGCGGCTCCGGAACCAGCACGCTGAAGAAGCTAGGGTATGGCAATGTGCTCAACCTTGGTTCATACGGACGGGCGAAGGAAATGCTTGGCAGCCGGTAGGCGCAGTCACTTCTGCGAGCAATGCTAGACAACCTGCTGGATTACATTCCAGACGGCGTATTCACGGTGGATGCCGAGTGGCGCGTGACGTTCTTTAACCGCGCCGCCGAGCAAATCACCGGGATCAAGCGCGCCGAGGCAGTGGGCCGGCGCTGTTGTGACGTGTTCCGGGCGAGCATCTGCGAGCACGGATGCGTTGCGCCGAAACGGCGGAAACCATCAGAAGGCGGCGAAAGAGCTGGGCGTCAACCCCAGCACGCTGTTCCGGAAGGTGAAGGTCTTGAAGAGGGCCAGCGGTGGTTGAGGTTGGCACGGTTCAAGCACTACGGCTTTGCCCATGACAGAGAGCAGATAGCCCATAGCCTAAAATAAAACCATGCTAAACGAGCACGACCAGGATGTCCTTCCGCGTTGCCCCCGCCTCGGCCACGAGCTGACTTTCGGCTATTGCCGGCAGGAAGCGGGCCGCAAGCCCTGCCGCCTGATTCTGAACTGCTGGTGGGAACGGTTTGATGTGCGGTCTTTCTTGCAGGCCAATCTGGCGGAGGAGGCGATGGCCCAGGTCGAGCGTGCCGGCGTTGCTCCCCCTCCTTC
This sequence comes from Verrucomicrobiota bacterium, assembly GCA_037130375.1. Lineage (GTDB taxonomy): Bacteria > Verrucomicrobiota > Verrucomicrobiia > Limisphaerales > UBA8199 > JAPLUA01. The sequence goes on from JBAXTC010000595.1 coordinate 1,913, forward strand.
CAAGCTGCTGAGCCTGCTGGAAATAATCCAGCAAGCCAAAGAGCGGATCGCAGTCGAGAAGTCGGATGTCGAGCAGGGGAAGAAGCCGGAGCCCTGACCCGTGGCCCGGCGGCGACGCACATTGAAATCTGCGGCCCGGTCGAAGCGGTGATTGCGGCGTATCGGAAGGGAACGCTGAACAGCCCTGAGTTTATGATGCCCGGGTGCTGCGGGCGACGCGGGGATATGTCTGGCATGGCTCCACGCTGCCGGCGGATTTCACGGTCGAGGCGGGCGCGCTGAGCCAAAGTTTGTGAACGAATGATTTGGGAAAACAAAAATAAATATGAAAATCGCCATTCCTGTTGAAAACGGCCGCCTGAATTCGCATTTCGGCGGCAGCCGCCACTTTGCATTGATCGAAGTGGACCCTGCGGCCAAGACAACCCTCCGCACCGAGACGCTGCCGGCGCCCGAACATGTCCCCGGGGCGTTCCCGCGCTGGTTGCAGAGCCAGGGGGTTGAAGTCGTCATCGCGGGGGGCATTGGCCAGCGAGCCCTGACGCTCTTTGCCCAGCAAGGCATCAACGTCGTGGCCGGGCTTGCGGATCAGCCGGTCGAAGCGTTGGTCGAGGCCTACTTGAACGGCCAGTTGACGGGGAAGCCGGAAGGGTGCGCACACCATGGACACGACCATGATCACCACCATGGTCACGAAGAGGGCCACGGCCACCATGGACACAGCACCTGAACCGGGCTGCTTCCGGGTCATGAAAACCATTGGCCTGATTGGCGAAATGAGATGGGACTCCTCACCGGTGCCGAAGATAGCCGCGTGCCTTTGCTCTACACGACCCGGATTCATGCGCTGGCGGCCGTGAACTATGCGCTCTGAGTTGGTCATCTACTGCGCGCTGGTGCTCCTCGCTTCGCTGGCGGGCGGTATGGAGCAAGGGACTGCCGATGAACCTGGCCCTTGCTTGCGGCGAAAGGTGAGAGCATTATCCCGACCGTGAAGGTTCTGGTGATTGAAGATGAAAAGAAGATCGCCTCCCTCATTCGGAAAGGGCTGGAGGCGCAGGGGTTTGTTGTGGACGTGTGTCTGCGCGGCGACGAGGGCTACACCCAGGCGACCCTGCGTCCCTACGACGTGCTGGTGCTGGACATCATGTTGCCCGGGCGGGATGGGCTGAGCATCCTGCGGAATCTCCGCGACCGAAAAACTCCCCTGCCGGTCATTCTGCTGACGGCGCGGAATGAACTTAACGAACGGCTGGAAGGGCTGAACCTGGGAGCGGACGATTATCTGACCAAGCCGTTTTTCATCGAGGAGCTGATCGCGCGCATCCACGCCGTGACGCGCCGTGCCTCGGGGGCGACGCAGGGCATTCTGGCGGTGGCGGATCTGACGATGAATTTGCTCACGCGCGAGGTCAAGAGGGGCGAGACAGCCCTGGAACTAACGCCCCGGGAGTTCAGCCTGCTCGAACATCTGATGCGCTCGCCGGGGCGCGTGCTGACTCGCGTGCAGATTTGCGAACAGGTCTGGAGCTACGACTTTGATCCGGGCACCAACCTGGTGGAGGTGTACATTCAGCGCTTGCGCAAGAAAGTGGATGCCAACACGGCGGTGAAACTGATCGAGACGATCCGGGGAGTGGGGTATCGGATGAAACCACCGGCATGAAAGCATCTTCCTTCCGCGTGAAGATCGCCCTGCTTTCGGTCGTGATTTCCGGGCTGGTGTTGGCGGCCTTTGGCGGGGCGTCGTGGTACCTGCTCTACCGGCAAAAGATCGAGGCGGTCGATACGCAGCTCCGCGCGCTGGGCACGAGGCACCCCGGCTGGTTTGCCAACCGCGCAAATTTCGATCGGTTCAGCACCTCGCTCCAGTTCATTTTCGGAGAGGAACATAAGGGGCAGGTTATTTTTCTGGTCAAGGATGCCGAGGGTCGAACGCTTTATGTCTCGCCAAGGTGGCCCAAAGGGATGGAGCCGGACAAGATCGAGTGCTCGTTGGAGGACGATGCGAGCCTGGCAAGTCAGTCTGCGACCAACGCTGAGGCTTCGGAGCAAACCGGACCGCCCTGGGGCCCGGGTGGCGGCAAAGGGCGCGGTGGGATGGGACGCGGGCTGGGGCCGGGGCGCGGGGGAGGGGCAGTGGTGTTCACCAAAATTCCGAGGTTTTTGACCGCGAGCACCACCGAGGGCACGTGGCGTCTTGGGATCATGGGCAACAAGGAACTTCGGTTGGTTGTGGGACTGAACTACGACGCCGTAGCCGCTGATTTGAACCGGATGCGGAACATTTTCCTGATTACACTGCCCCTGGCGCTGCTGCTGGTCGGCGGCGGTGGGTGGCTGGTGGCTGGCCGGGCGTTGCGGCCCTTAAGGAGGATCAGGCAAATGGCAGAAAAGGTGACAGCGCGCGGTCTGGATCAGCGCATTCCCGTGGCAGCGGAGGACCACGAGATTGCGGGGTTGGTCCAAGTACTCAACGGGATGATGGACCGCCTGGAGGCCAGCTTCAACCAGGCGACCCGCTTCAGCGCGGACGCGTCGCACGAGTTGAAAACTCCCCTGGCAATCATGCAGGGCGAGTTGGAAAACGCTCTGCAGACGGCGGAGCCCGGCTCCTCAGAGCAGCAGGTTTTCAACAATTTGCTGGAGGAAACCCAGCGAATCAAAACCATCACCCGCGGGTTGCTTTTGCTGGCCCAAGCGGATGCGGGCCGGCTGAAGGTGGGGCTGGAGGACGTTGACTTGAGCGCGGCCCTCGAAGGGATGGTCGAGGACGCTCTCATCCTGGCCGCCGATGCCAATTTGCGCTTCGATCTCAAAATTCAGCCGGGGCTTTGGGTCCAAGCTGATCCCACGCTCCTGCAGATGGCAATCCGCAACCTGCTTGGCAACGCGGTGAAATACAATGAACCGGGAGGGTCCGTTGGTGTGACGCTGGCGGCGGCTGACGGGCAGGCATGGCTGACGCTTTGCAACACTGGCGCGGGCATTCCTCCCGCCGACCAGCCAAGGGTCTTTGACCGTTTTTACCGCGTAAACCAGTCCCCGGCGGCGGATGGGCTCGGCCTTGGCCTGAGCCTTGCGCGAGAGATTGTCCACGCCCACCACGGCAAACTTCTGCTGAAGGAGAGCCGGCCCGGTTATAC
>JBAXTC010000596.1:0-5054 GCA_037130375.1 Verrucomicrobiota bacterium
CTGGGACATCGACGAGTTAATAAAGAAAAAGAAATTCCTGGTCATCAAGCCCGACGTCTACAAGTTCGACTCGATCAAGCAGATTATCGGCGATGCGATTGACAAGATAGGCGCAAAGCGCCTCGTGGTCGACTCGTATTCCGTGCTTCTCACTTATTTCGACGACCCGTACGAAATCCGCAACGGGCTTGTGCAGCTTGACCGCGAAATCAAGAAAATGGACTGCACCACCATCGTCATCTCCGACATCAAGGATAATTCCGAAACATTCTCGACAACAGGCGTGGAGGAATTCATCGTCGACGGCGTCATCGTGCTTTACATGATCAAGGGCCCGAACGCGACATCAAGCTCGCGCCGCGCCGTCTTCGTGCGCAAGATGCGCGCCACCAAGCACCCTCTCTCATATTTCGAGTTCGAGATAACCCGCCTGGGGATCATAGTGTCTGAAAAGGACATGACTGGCGTGACTTATCGCGAGAAGAAAGATATGGCGGCGCCAAAATCAAAGCCCGCTCAAAAGGCGGCGAATGCAAAAGAGAAAACAAAGGCAAAGCCTGCTGCGGGCAAGAAGGCCGAGGAAACCCGCGTGAAGGACAGCGGCAAGCTTGAGCTTCTTCGCGCCAGCTATGGCCCCATCGCCTCGACGGACACCGGCAAATGGGTCGTCACGTCCTTTGCGGCTTCATCGCCTTTTTCGCGATTGGCCCGGGCGTCTGCGTTTGGCTCGCTCTGACGGAGTTGATGCCCACGCGCATCCGTTCGACGGGCATGGGCATCGCCATGGTACTGAACAACGGCGTCCAGTTTCTGAGCGCCATGTTCTTCCCCATCGTGGTGGGCAGCCGGGGCTTTCACGCCATGTTCTTCATCTGGGGTGGCTGCACCGTCATCTATTTCATCACGGCGGCGTTCTTCATGCCGGAGACGAAGGGGAAGACCCTCGAAGAAATCGAGGACTACTTCGAAGGCAAAGGCCGCAAACGCTGATTCATTAACCATATTTGTATGAGCACTCGAAGAAACGATAGCAAGAGACTCAATTGTCAGTCCATGACCACCGGTTCGATCACGCTTCCCGCCGAGGTGGGGGAGCAGAAAATGGTGGTGGAACTTACCCGCAGATGGGGCGCCGACGCCATTCGCGACAGCGATGGCACTGATCTATCGCCGGAAATGCTGGACTTGGGCCTCGAGGTATATTCCACGATATGCCTCGTTCGGGCCGAGCAGACTTATCCGCGCCGCCACATGGACCAGCTTCCGCAGAAGTTCCTCATGTCGGATGCGATCACCGCCACCGCCTCACGTTTGGTGATTGATCCGATGAGTGGCTTTTCCTGCGAGAAATACGTCATCGACACGATGCACGATGCCCGGAGGTATTGGGAGGTCATCGATCGCACCACCGGCCGGCTCGTCAAAACCTCGCAATGGACGCTCAACCCGCGGACCGGCAAAGTCACCATCCGCGGCACCATTCCGTTCCACGTTTACACGGTGAATTTCCTCGTGTTCCAGATCTGGGATACGGTTTCGATGTACAATCATCTAACGAACAACTGGACGCAGCCGCACGTCATCAGTGTCGATCCCTATCATAAACAATGCTGGGATCACCTGATGGCCTATTACGACAAATACCTGGAAGACCATCCCCGGACTGATGTCGTTCGGCTAACCTCGCTCGCGTACGCCTTCGCGATAGACTCAGACCAGAACGCCGTGGACAAATTCCGCGACTGGACCGGCTATCAGGACACCGTCAGCGTGCCGGCGATCGAGGATTTCGCGAAGGAATACGGCTATCGTCTCCAGGGCGAGGATTTCGTGGATCAGGGCTATTACAACGCTGCCTGCCGGGTGCCTTCAAAAGGGTATCTCGACTGGATGGAATTCATCCACCGCTTTGTCGTGAAATTTGGGAAAGCGCTTGCCGACAAGACGCACAAGGCCGGCAAGCGCGCCGCCATCTTCTGGGGCGACCATTGGGCCGGCGTCGAACCTTACCAACCGGGCTTCCTCAAGATGGGCCTTGATATTCACGTTGGCGCCGCTGAAGACGGCGTTGCGCTGCGCCGCGTTTCGGATGCCCCGGGTGGCCTCGTCAGGGAGTTGCGCCTCTATCCCTATTTCTTCCCCGATGTCTTTCGCGCGGGCGGCGACCCGTTGGGCGAGTCGCTGAGCAACTGGATCAAAATTCGCCGTGCGCTTCTGCGGAAGCCCGTTGACCGCCTCGGCTACGGCGGCTACTTGAGTCTCGCGATCAAGTTCCCGAAATTCGTGGAGCATGTGGCCGAACTTTGTCAGGAGTTCCGTGCGTTCAAGGCCAACTCAGGCGGTGGCGAATCCTCGAAGGCACCCATCAAGGTTGCCGTGCTCAACTGCTGGGGCAAATGGAAGGCATGGATCAACAGCTTCGGAGCGCCACAGAAGTTCCTCGTCAAACGACCCGATGTCATCCAGGTCGCCGGCACGAATCTCCTGGAATGCCTGTCCGGCTTGCCCGTCGAAGTCGAGTTCCTCAGCTTTGCCGAAATTGAAAAACACGGCGTCCCCGGGGACATCGATGTCATCATCAACGATGGCGACGCTGAAACTGCCTGGAGTGGCGGGCGTAGGTGGGGCAAACCGAAAGTTGTGGGCGAGCTTAGTCGGTTCATTAACTCTGGCGGCGGCTTTATCGGGTGCCGTGGCCCCAGTGCATTCCAGCATCAGGGACGGTATTTCCAACTGGCGGATGTCCTCGGCGTGGACAAGGAAATCGGCCATACACTGCAGTCCGCCCCGGTCAAGGCCAGTGTCGCGCCGCGACATTTCATCACCGAGAACCTTACGGGCCCTGTGGATTTCGGTACCAACGAGACTTTCGTCTATGTTTGTGATCCGGCCACGCAACTCCTGGCGGCCAGCGGCCTTCATGTACTGGCTGCCGCCAAACCCTTTGGCCGGGGGCGGGCGGTGTTTTTTGGCGCGCTGCCGTATGATCTCACCAATGCGCGCCTGCTGCACCGTGCCATTTTCTGGTCGGCAGGGAAGGAATTGCAGCTCAAGAAATGGTTTTGTGACAACGCGGTTACCGATTGCGCTTTCTATCCAAAGTCCGGGCAGGCGGTCGTCGTTAACAATTCGGATGCAACCCAGATCACGCGCCTCTTTGATGGCCAAGGGCGTTCGCGGCGCATTGCGCTCAAGCCGTACCAGAGCCGCTGGCTGAACCGCGCCAGTGTGCGGTCCTTGCCGGGGCATCGTCGCGGGCCGTATGACTTGGCCCACGACTTGGCCAGGCATTGACCGCCTTCGCTCGCGCCCTTCGTTGCCATCGCCGACTCGGAAGCAATTTCGGCCGCCTGGTCTGCGGACTCGTCACCTGCCAGCCCGATCTATGCGCGCCTTCAAACGTCCCCGATTTTTGTTACGCTGTTGGGGACGCCTCTAAGGTTTGCGGCGCAGTTCAGTCTCATCCTCATCCTCCCCAATTGAGCAAGTAAGAGCAAATGGACGTATCAGGGGTATATGCCCCTATGCCGGTGGGGGCAAAAAAGCAGTCCGTTTCAGCATGAAACCATTACCAATCCTACCGGCCCGCCTGATACTATTTGGCAATGCAGAAACCGATGCTTAGTCGAAAGGCAACTTAAGACGCGCATAAACAAGTTCAACTCACAACTGCCAGAGCAGTAATTGACCACCATCCAACACCTCATACAAAAAACATGAAAAGCAAACTCGCACTAATCGGACTCGCCGCTGCGTTTCTCGCGGTCGGTGACTGGAATGCCCAGGCCGCCACCTCCACGTGGTCTGGAAACGTTGACACCTCGTGGAGCACCGCCGGCAACTGGGACGCCCTTCCCGGTTCCGGCGATAACATCCTGTTCCCGAACGTGACCGGCCAGACGGCGGACCTGGGGGCGTCTGTGATCGGCATCGGGGCGCTCACCTTCAACGCCCCCGATGCCTACTCGCTCGGCAATGGCGGGTTGACGCTCGGCGGCGACCTCTCCCAGAACGGCGCCGGCACAGTCACTCTCAACGTGGACATTGATCTCGGCGGCGCGAACCGCGTCTTTGGCGGCTCAGGTTCGGGGGTGGTGACGCTCAACAACTCGATCACCGGAAACGCGAATAATGCGATCTTCGGCGCGGGCAATTATGTCATCGCCAATCCAGCCAACACGATCAATCAGGTGGTAATCACCAACGGCGCCAAGGTGACGATTGAGGGGACTGCAGCCATGACAGCCTACCCCAATCCCAGTTATCTGGGCGGCAACGGAACCAGCGGCGGAGGCTATGCCTTGTTGGACGGAGGTCTCCTTGATGACCGGCACATTGCCACCGACACTGTGGGCTCTAATTCCGCCACGTTCATCAGCTACTGGGATGGGCACGGTGTTGATTTCGGTCCCAACGGTGGAACTCTCCTGCTGAACAAGAATTACCCCGTGGATCAAGGTCCCACGTTCTATCGGTCTTCCGCCACGAATGGCGTGCCAGGAACGATTGTCATCGGTCAGCCCCTGCCCTTCTCGGGCGACGGACGAGGCGACAATTTCGTCGGGCCTTGGGACGTTCCCACTTATGGTCTAGCCCTTGGGCCGACTTCCACGTATGGCAATCAATATGAGAGACGGTTTGGTGAGGGTGACTTGACTGTCGTTATCACCAACGGCGCCACGGCCTACCTTGAATGGTCGGTCATGACCAATGGTTTCCTGAACATCAAGGGACAGCCGGGCGGCGATTCGTCAATCGCAGAAGTTGACTTCAACGGCACGACTACAAACGTTGGCCGTTTCTGCATTCGCGGCCCGCATCGCGGTTTGCAGGAAGCCGACTATACCAGAGCCTTCTACATGAACCCCGGTTACGGAATAAAGTTCTACGACGCCGTGCAGGTTTGGGAACGCGACGGCATCGAGCATCTCGCCTGCGATATCAGCCATGAACCCGGTTCGTCGGTGGACTGGTGCGGCGGCAAACTGACCCGGACCCTGAGCCTGGGCAACCCCAGCAATTACTTCCTGGTTCGTTCCCCCATCTTCTCCAAT
>JBAXTC010000597.1:0-5047 GCA_037130375.1 Verrucomicrobiota bacterium
AAGCAAAAGCTGAAATGCTGACAAGCTGAAACGCTGAAAGCGGAGGACGGAGGACGGAGGACGGAGGACGGAGGACAGAGACCGGAAGGGCAGGCGGCAGACAGGCGAGCGCTAGCAGAAGAACTCTGGTTTCTGCATCATCCTGCCAAGTGACAAAGAGCTTCGAGCGCCTGCAACCTTTCCGACGTAACGTAGCCACAGCCGGCAGCGCTGCCTGGCCAATGCATGGTTTCCTGCAATTCCCCGCCCGCATCGGTAAGCTTGCTGACGAAATGATCGATCTCGCACGCCGTTTGATACGCGCGCAACTCTTTGAAAGAGGAGTGGTTCGCCCACATCCCCCGCCCCCCGTCCTCCGATTTCAGCTTTTCAGTTTTTGCCTGTTTGAGTTTCAGCATTTCAGCATGTCAGCTTTTCAGCTTTTCAGAGTGTCCGTCCTCCGCCCCTCTCCCATCTTCCATCTTCCATCTTCCATCTTCCGTCTCCCGTCATGCCCGGGATCAGGGGACGTTCTTCCTTCGGATCCAGTATTCTGGTTTGCGAGAGCCATGAGCCACGGCAAGCACCCACACCATTTCTCCTCGGATAATGGAAGATTGAAGATAGGAGACCGACCAGTTTTGTTTTGCGCGATTCCGTTGAGTGGATTAAGCCGGTTACCAGTTTGCCGACCGTAACCGCTTCCGTCCTCAACTGGCCCGCGCTGCTCGCAGATCCCGAAAAGTTATCCTCAATGACATGCTACCAGAGCACCAGGATGAAACACAGTGGAATAGCCGCGAAAAGGCGCAAAACACGCAAAAACGAGGGAAACTGAAAGCTCATCAATCGTCTTTCCCTGGGAATAACAAGCCTTGAGCTGGGGCACTTCACCAACAAAGAACCCATCTGTCGCGCCCGAGGTGGTTTTGATCAATTCGCACGACAAATCCAGCGGATACGAGTTACGGGCTGGCATGTTCCGGTTTATCTGCCGCAACGGGCTCATGGTCGCCGACTCGCTCATTCCCGCGATTCACGGCTAGCGTCAAGAAAACAATTTCTTATCAGTTCGATTGCCGAACTCAGAACTTCAGTATTACGCTGCTGGAGATCAGGTTCCGGTTGTATTCGCGGGTTTGCGGATCAGCAATGTTATCCTGGGCGTTGCGGCCCAGGTCCAGCGAGTAGGTGAGATTGGCGCTGAGGTGCGTGCTGAAAGTGTAGGTAGTGCCGGCCAGGAGGGTGTACTGCCAGTCGTCGCGCCTGCTGGCTGCGAGGTTGCCACTGTTGTAGTTGGCGTCCCAGGCGCGCACACCCAGATCGACGCTCAAGCGACTGGTGAGCGCGCGACGATACGTTAAGTCAACAATGCTGTCGTAATACGGAACCTTCCCCAAGCTGGATAGCCATTGGAACTGTTTGTACTTCAGAATCAGGGTGTCTTTGGAGGTGGGCTTCGCCGTGACCATCGCTTCCCCGTAGTATTTCACAGGGGTTTTGTTGTCGATGGGCGTTATGTGCGTGGGGGTGTCTTCCGGGTAACTGCGAAAGTCCGGTCCGAACTGCGCCCTAAGGTCCAGCCATTTCCACGGTGTCCCCTCGAAACCCACGAGCAGCCTTTGATAATCGCTGGGGGAGCTATAGGGGGAGAAGCTGAACTGTTCCTGATACTGGTGCCCGTAGCAGTAACCCAGCGTCACGGCCATCTGTGGAGTTATCTTGCCGCCAAAGTCGGCTCCACCGTTGACGTCATAACGGTCGCAGTAGTTTTGGTATCCCGTCACGTTGATCAACTCGGTCATCATATCGTAGTACAGCAGCGACGCTGTCGGGCGGACGAACCACCAGTCCCCGTCGTAGCGCAAGGTGACGGTCGAACGATCCTGCACTTGCTCGCGCCGCTCGCGCGGGGCACCGATGCCGATGGCACTGTACATGGCACCCGGGTAGGTCGGAGCGACCGTGTTGCCATCAACGAAGGCGAAGTTGTTTTCCAGGGTGAAAGAAGCCGCGCCAACCCGGCCCTTAATCGCCCCTCCAACACGCTGCGCATTATTGTTCTCGCTCGCCGCGTCATAGTAGTTGGCAACGTCCGGCGCATAAACGAGGGTCAGGCTTTGGAGATTTTCAGCGCCTATCAAAGGCGCAAAGTTAACGCCGATTCTCGGCGAAACCGTCGTTACCCAGGACGAGACGCCTTTGAGCGCTGCGACGCTGCCCGGCGGCACGGTGTACACCGCGGGCAGATACTTGCCGTCAACTCCCGACAGAAAAAGATTATCGTCGTAGCTTTCCTTGACCCCAACGGACAAATCCGTCAGCCAGGCCGGTTTTTCCCAGCCGGACGATACCGCGGCGGGGGGCGATTTATCCTGGCCGTGCCCAGTGGTGGCAAACGCCAGCGCGAGGCCGAGGGCGAGGGCCAGGGTGGGGTATTTTCCGGCCAGGCTCTGGATGCCCGCCCCGGTGGCGGATGCTTGCGGTTCAGTTGCCACAAACCTGCTTGCTTTCTCCTTCAACTCGAGTCGATGGGGCCGTTTTCTGCCAGCCTGCTCGCCGGGCAGCACCCCCGTGTGGCATCCCGCGTTCAATGGTCTGGTCGAGCGCAGGCCGGTTGACACCGGTCTGGCCGTCAGAAAAGCTTTTCTTAATCACCGAGGTAGTTTACACCGGTCCTCGGTAATGGTCCAAACAAAACGATGAGAAGGAGAAACCGTCGATGAATGCGGCGAACAGCCGCTCAATGTGTCCAATGCTATGTCATTTGTCGGACCGACCCTTTAACGACCCTTTCACTCTCCTGCATGCAGCCGGATCAGTCCGAAAAAGGTGTAGGGATCGACCACCTCCACGGGCGCCTGGGGATACTTCTCCCGCAAGATTTGCGAGACCTGCGCGTACCACGACGGCGGTTTAAGAATGCTCCGTGCCCACAGAAAGCGGGCTTGTGTTTTGACGTTGGCTGCCAGCTTGGCAATGACTTCCGCCGCCGCCTCGGCCGAATCCGGCAGGTCTCGCTCCGGACAGGTGGGAACGCCAGCGATGAGGCGCGGTGCGTTTTCATAATGGGTTCCGCAGCCGTCGGGGCTGAAGCGGCGGTAGGCTGCGAATTCGCGTTCAGTGGAAGCGCCACTGGCGCCGTCGAGCACGAAACCGGTGATTGTCATATCCCAGCGCTGGAAGTTGCGCGCGCAATGTTTGGTCCAAAACTCCAGCCCGGCAGGCAACTGCGAGTCCGGCCGGACTGTGAGTCCAACCGGATTGAGATAGCCCGCACCCGAGTCGCCCGCAATGAAGAAGTCGTTCAGGGTGGCATGCCGGTAGGCATACGCCAGCACGTGCGGTGCCCGGTCAGCCAGATTGGGATCGAATGCCCAACCGAGCGGAACGCGCCCCCGTTGCGGGTCGTTAAAATACGCTGGCACGGCTTTGTAAAGCCACGAGGGCGCGTCGTAATCTCCGACATAATGCCCGACGAATAACTTGGCAGCCAATTTGCCTTCCGCCCCGACGAACCCGGCGGTCTGCCAGTCCCGGCCCGTGGGTTTCCGGTTCGGTTGGGCGTAGCGAGCCTTGAGCGGGTAATGCGCAAAGAATGATGCGTTGGCCATTGCTCCTGGCGCGGCGGCATCGGCTTCGTGATAGGCGTTGAACTGCGAGATGAGCCGGGTGAACTCCCACTCCGTGGCCACGCCCTCGTGTTTTCCGGCGCCGCCGTGCGTGGTGTATTTGTAGGGCCAGGGCGGGAATCCGCCGATCTTGATTACGCTGCGGGGCACTCGGTCATGCAGCGCCCACAACAACTGCAGCAGTGTCTGTTTGTCCTGCCCGACGGCTTGCTGCGGATCGTCCACCGGCGGCTCGTCACCCCAGGGCGAGAGATCAAAGAAGAACGCCCGCCGGGCAATGAAGTAGTCATGATTGGACAGCGTATGCAGATCCGGGGGACCATTCCGTGGCCGCTGCAGCCAGAAGGCATCGAGATAATAGGCCGCGAAACGCGCATCGCATTTGCCGGATTCGAGGAATTGCCGCCGCCCCCACCGATAAGCGTCCACTTTGGCGCTGCCCGAAGACGGCTGGTTGGAATCGGGAATTGTGCCACGGCCCGTAAACTTGGCCGTGCCATCAGGATTCACGAGCCAAAGTCGGACGGGTAAAGCCAGGCGGCGGGTGAGCAAACAGAATACCGAGTTGGTGTGCGTGCTGAAGCGCACGGGCAGCAGACCGTCGCACCCGGCCGCAGTGGACGCCAGACAGGCCGTCGCCGGCACGGCAGGGTCATAAACCACCAAACCTTTGATTCGTTGGCGGAAGACCCTCACGGCATCCTCGAGGGACGTGAGCCGAACCAACTCAGTCTGGCGCAACCAACCGTCTTCCCCGCGCAACCAGTCCAGCCAGAACTGATCGGTTTCCACCCCGAACTCAGCGCAGTAGAGCAAATAAAACCGCGGGCGGTCCCGGTTGACGATGCCTTGAAGTGCCGCCAGCGCGTGCATCGTATCCCACGCTTCCGCGGCCTTTTCCGGCTGGCTGAGGTCCAAACTCTTGAGAGGGCGTGCGTCGAGCACGTGAACCGTCTGCGGCGCCGCGCCGCAGGCCCAGAAGGTCCAAGTCAACAACACCCAAGCACAGGCCCAGACTCGTGCCAGTTGGCGGAGGTCTCGATATTCCATATTCATGACGGAACACAGATTGTCAGTCCGCGCCTGAGGTCACCAGCCTTTTTGGGTCTGCGGGGGAACCGGTGGGCAACCGTCAGCTCTACCCAGAGGTGCGCAGAAGTGGAGCAGCGGCTACCGGTTGCCGACGGATGCGGAGTGGGATAAGTTTGGCGGAGCGCGGACATTTTTGTCCGCATCCGTGCGCGCGCCGGCGTGGGAAGCGCACATTCTTGTCCAATGCCGCCAGGATTTGCCCATCCTCATCCCGGAGGGATGGCCGACAGTAGCCCAACGTTTCAACGTTGGGAGCGCGGGTCTAGAGGTGCATAAGTCCCGACAGGGACGGCTGACCCCTGCGAGATCGGTCAGTCGTCCTTCAGGTCAATCACCGTCTTTCT
>JBAXTC010000598.1:0-5039 GCA_037130375.1 Verrucomicrobiota bacterium
ACCGACGAACAGTTTGAGAAATATGGCGTGACGGTGATTTGTTGAACCGTCCGTGCCGTCCACGAGCGCAGGCATTTTTGCAGTCTCTCCTTGAACGTGCGGCCAATGACTGATAGAAATTTGGTTTTTACGCGGATGATGCGGCGCTCCTCAGTTTTTAGCATTACGTGGACAGCCCGGCTGCGCCGGTCACCACCCGGGGGAAGGTTTTTTGCGTCACGTGGCTGAAGGTCCGCCACGTTTCCGCCACATCTGGTTCAGCCCTTGTCTTTCCGCTGCCCACAGTTGCTTGACCCGGCGGACCTGGATGCTTAACCTTCCGCCATGCAGCAGAGCCGGAACTCATGCTCTTTCAACCGCGAGGGATCCCGCCACTTGCGCCCCTGCCGCGCACGCAGCTTCACGCTCGTTGGCCGCATGAGAACGTTTGTTGCGCTTATTGCTTTGTCAGCCTGCGTGGCCCCGGGCTTTATTGTTTCGTCAGGCGCTTCTGCGGCCCCTCCCGTGCTTCGTCTTTCGGGCGGTTTCATGCAGTATTGGGATGAGATGCAAAGCTGGTCTCCCGATACCTGGCGGTCTGCGCTCGATCGCATGAAGGACGTCAGGATGAACACAGTCATCGTCCAGATGCTAGTCTTTGAAAACAACGATGGCTCGATGCACTCTTTCATCGGCCCCAGCGGCCAATCCGACGCCACCGAGACCATCCTGAACTACGCCGATACCAATGGCTTCAAGGTCTTCCTCGGACTCTACATGCCAAATTGGAATCACGACATGATTGGAAGCAACTTCCTGTTCGAGACCCAGGCCCGGATGGCGGTCGTGGCCCAGCAGGCATGGGACCGCTACCTGTCCGGCGGCCGGCACAACTCCTTTGCGGGCTGGTACATTCCCTACGAGCCGTGGACCGCGAATTACCGACCTGTCGAGGTGGAGCGGTTGCGCTCCTTTTTTCAAACCGTTCACGCGTCCTGCCAGCTCGTTTCCGGCGATGTGCCCCTGGCGATTTCGCCGTTCATCAGCAGCTCCCGCCCGCCTCCCTGCCAGGTGGAGCATCTCTACCGGCAACTCCTCGACCAGTCAGGCATCGACATCTTGATGCTGCAGGACAGCGTGGGAGCCCAGCAGTGGGAGAGCAACATCGTGCAGCGCGTGGCTCCCTGCTTTCAGGCTATCCAGAACGCCTGCAATTCAACCGGCGTGAAGTTCTGGGCCAATCTCGAATCTTTCAAAATATCGAACGGCGCTTACAGCCCCTGCGATGTGGCCCGGCTTCGGAAGCAATTGGACGCCACCGCCCCTTTTGTGGAGGAATTTGTGACGTTCGACTTCCTGCACTATATGAACCCGGTGGCCTTCCTCAGCGGCTGGGATCAGACTCGGCGGGCTCAAATGCGGCAATTGTTTTCCGACTACAAGGCGGGCTTTGCGGACACCGATTACGCTCCCTTCGCATTGCCGGAACTTGGCGCAAGTCTTGCGGGGAACAGCCTGATGGTGAAGTGGCGGGGCATGGCCGGAGATCAATTCCAGGTCGAGCGCAAGACCAACCTGGCCGCCGCGCTATGGACGCCACTCATGACGCAGATGTTCACCAACGGCGCCGAGTTCTCCGTGCTCGACCCGATCCTTGACGGTCAAATCGCCCGTGCTTACCGGGTCCGTAAGCTGCCCAGGCTCCAGGTGCCCGACTTCATGGTTTATATCCCGCCCGGCACATTCCTGATGGGAACTCCGACCAATGATCCGAACAAGAGACCGGGTGAGCTGCCGCAGTTTCAAGTGACCTTGACCCGCGGCTTCTGGATCAGCCAATTCGAGGTGACGCAGTCTGAGTATCAGAACCTGACATGCACCAATCCCGCGACCTTTATCGGGAACCTGGATCGCCCCATCGAGACCGTTTCCTGGCGCAATGCCATGGATTATTGCTCCGTGCTTACCCAGCAGGAACGTCAGGCCCTGCGGCTTCCAGAAGGTTACGTCTATCGCCTGCCCACTGAGGCGGAATGGGAATACGTTGCGCGCGCAGGAACCACCAACTGGTTCAGCTTCGGCAACGACCAGACCCTGCTCAGCAATTACGGATGGTATAATGGCGACAGCCAATCGACCTCTCACGCGGCAGGGCAATTACAGTCCAACTCCTGGGGCCTCAAAGACGTTCATGGCAACGTGTCTGAATGGTGTTGGGACTGGATCGGATATGCCCCGGCGCAACCGGTGACCGATTTCAGCGGCCCGACGGACGGCTCTTACCACGCCATCCGCGGTGGCGCGTGGTCGTCTTCCTGGGTCAATTGCCGCTCCAGTTGGCGGCTCGGCTATTCGGCAACCTCGCGCACATCCGATGTGGGATTTCGGATCGTTCTTGCGCCTGTCAGCCCGTGACCACCCGCTAAACCGTACAAACGAAAGGGCCGGGATGATGCCACCCCGGCCCCTGAATCTCACGCAGTCAATCCATCTTTACTGAATCTTGACGCGATAGAACTTCGTCGAAACACCAATCGCGTTGGTGTAAGGTGAGGTCGCCGATGGCAAGTCGCCGAACGTCCCCGTGGCATGGTCAGCCTGCTGAAGCGTGCCGAACGGCCATGAGAGAATGGCGTTGTCGCCAGACCGGGTGATGTTCAGCCGCACCGTCGCCAGGTAATGCTCCTGTATTTGCTGCGGTGTCAGCGCCTTGTTATAGACGGCCGTATCATCGATGGTGCCGGCAAACGGTTTCCAGTCATTGTCACTGCGCCAGCCGAGGTTCATCGCGCCATTCCGATTGGGAACAAACGAGTCGTACGACTGAACGGCGGCCAGGTTGCCATTCACATACACGTAAAACAGGATGCCGTCATATTGCAGCACCACGTAATACCAGTTGTTGGCGACGATCTCTCCGGAAGCCTGGATGAAGGAGCTTACCCAGTTATCAGCAAAAACCACCCAACCCCAGGTGTTGTTCGGTTGTTGGTAAAGCAGCCAGCCAATCGGGCCGCCCACGCCGCTGCCCTCGGATGAAAGAGCGGTGCGATAGTCGCCACTATCGACTCCGAGGGAGGACGGCTTGAGCCAGGCTTCCACAGCGAACGGGCCGTAAGGATTGAGTTCCAGCGCATACGGAATCGTGATGCGCGCTCCGTTTGTGACCACGACGGCTGCGTTGGTTTCATGAGGAATGCCGGTTGGCGCGCCAAAGGTGAAAACGCCAGGGGTATAGGCGCCCGCTCCAGTGGCATCATAGGCCCCATCGAAACTGCCGGCAGCGTCCACTGCCGTAGTGCTGCCAGTCGGTTCATCCAGCCGCCAATAGCCTGACGGATGGTCGTTCATAACCACCCTGGCGTAGCCTGTGATGGGCACCGGCGTGGGCCTCGGCACCACGCTCAACATGGCCGAATCACTGTTCGTCGAATGCCATGTATTGCTGACCTGTGCGTAATAGATGGAGGAATCGTCGGAAAGCTGCACACTGGAGAGCCACAGCGTTTGTTCGGTGGCTCCCGGGATTTGGTTGGTGATCGTGGCAGTGCCCTTGTACCATTTAAACGTCATTGGCAATGCGCCGTCAACCCCAACTCGGAAAGCCGCCACGCTGCCGACATTGCGGGTGATCGGGGCAGGGCTGGAGCTTAGTATCAGGTCGGTCAGGACGGTGAGCGCCGCCGGGGCGCTGGTCGCCGCGCCATAAAGATTGGTGACTACCACTTTATAGGTCGCATTATTGTCGGCGTAGGCGCAATTGAACGTGAGTGTGTCGCTGGTTTCGCCGGCCAGACGCGTGCTGCCTTTGTACCATTGATACACTAACGGAGCCGTGCCGTCCGCCCCCGTCACAAAGGAAACAGATCGCCCTGCGTAGTTGGTCGCCGGACCCGGATCCGCGGTGACAGAAGCGCCGATTGGACCGTTGTAGAAGTTCGTCAGGCCCACCTGGTAGTGCAAGTTGATCTGCGCCGAGCTCAGCGCATTGGTGTAAATCGCCACCTCATCCACGTTGCCGTCGAAGTAACCATAATTGTCGGCCCGCTGGCCGATACAAAACGGCCTGCCTGAATTGGGGGCAGCCGTGGAAGCGTTCGCCGAACCACTATTAACCCCGTTCACGTAAAAGGTGACAGTGGTGCCATCAAAAGAGGCGGCCAGGTGATCCCACTGGTTCTTCCTTATGGGAACACCTCCAACCCAGATCCCGCCGCCTTTCTGCACCCAGATCCATGTGGAAGTGGGCTCCGCGGGCGATTGATAGAAAAACCAGCCCGAGGCATCGCCCCATCCGCCAAAGTTCCCGACCGGACTGCGCCAATTGTCTCCCTTGGCCACGCTGGTCGGACGAGCCCAGGCTTCAACCGTGAATGGCCCCGCCCGGTTGAGGTCCGGCGTATATGGCACATCGATATAAGAGGTTTGTGGAGTTCCGCCCTCATCGGTATATGGGTGAAAACTGACGGAATTGGAGCCAACACCAGGTTGCTCCAGCTTCGGCCAGAGCCCAGAAGCATCAAAGTTGATCGTTCCCGGATAGGCGCCGGATGAGCTGCTGTCAATGACGGTGCCCACGCCGACAGGGTCTTCAAGGCGGTAATAAGCCACCGGGTTGTCCGCCAGAACGGTTGCGGGGTAAGACGCCGCGCCGGCAGCGGCGACAGATAGAAGCCAAAGCATGGCTGTTAAAGACAGGAACAAGGGCTTACACGAGGTGTGTTTTATTCGAGATTTCATACGGATACTTTCATGATTACATGTTATGATTAATGATCGAAACGGCAGACGGCAATCAACTGTGTCACACAATCCACCATTTGCCTGCGTACTATGGGGGTCTTCTGCCCTGCAATCAAGCCCTAATTCCGCCCTAATTCCGCCTTTCCACTTGCTAGGAAAGCCTCCTGGAGACACGCGGCTTGCAGGCTGCTGGCCCGCTGGCCACCACCACCACCACTAACGCCAGGGCCTGCAGTCCCCTGAAGTGCGCATCTCAGATTTTTCGGCCTTGCCAGAGTCGTAGCGCAGGTTTTCCAACCTGCCGTATCGCCGACTTT
>JBAXTC010000599.1:0-5026 GCA_037130375.1 Verrucomicrobiota bacterium
AACCACGCCTTTAACCGAACCGGTAGAAACGGCAGCTATGGAGGCAGCCATCAAGAAGCTCGAAAGCTGCTCAAAGGACCAGACCGAGCCAGCTCTGGAAGGGATTGCCGCTCGAGCAGACGAGTTGAAGGCTGCCCTCAGCCGGGCAGTAAGTCCAACGGAGCGCAAACTGAGAGAGATTCGCGAACAGAAGGGCAGATTGCGGGATGAAATCACCTTGCTGGCAAACGGTCAACTGCCCTTCCCCACAACCGTGCTCAACGCCTTAAATCAGAACTTGCCATCGGAAGGCAAAACTCCGCCTGCTCAGCCGCTGTGCAAACTCTGCGAGGTGACAGACGAGGACTGGCGCGCTGCCATCGAGGTCGCATTCACTCGCAAATTTGCCATTGTTGTGAGCGACGACAATTACCCGGCGGCCCTCAACATTTACCAGGGACTCAAGGTGGAGTCGCCGCAGGAATCACTGATTCATCCAGGCAAGGCACTGCGCCTTGCGCGGCCGGTAAAGCCAGGGTCACTTGCCGAGAAGTTGGAGGCTGAGCATCCAATTGCCCGGGCCGTCGTGAGCAATCTCTTTGGCGAATTGATGTGCGTCCAGGGTAATGAGGACTTGTCCCGCCATGATTTTGCGATTCAAAAGGACGGCTTCATGACTCGGGGCGCGTTTGTCGAGCGTCGGCGATATTATGACGGGATGCCATTCGCAGGTTTGCGTGGATTGGAAAAACAACTTGTTCTCAAGCGTGGGCTGCTGGCCGATATCGAGGTCCAGGAACGCCAACTTGCGCCCGTTGTCAACGCGATTCAGGACATAATCGACCGGGCGTCTGATTTTATCCCCGCCCATTCCTCGCTCGTTGGCGATCTGCGGGACGCTCAGCGCCTGTCGGAAGTGGATACGCAGCTAAAGCAAGCGCTTGCCCGTCTGAATTCCATTGACCGGGGAAGTTTCGAGGAAAAGGAGAAGCAACTCACTGCTCTCAACTCAGAATTAGAGGGCTGGGAGAAGGAGCAGCGCGGGTTGCTTCAAAGCCAAAAACGAGGCGAGATCAATCGGCTGGAGCGTGAGTTGCAAGCGGCGAAAGAGCGCGAAACTTCGGTATCGAGGGCCTTTGAAAGGGTTAAACAGGACATCGGAGATATATCGGCCCATGCAGTTCGCCTCAACGAATGGCGAATAGAAATCACGACGGCGTTTCCAAAACTCGATGTAGCGGCCAGCGAGTTCGGCCGCCAGGAACGCGAGGCCGACAAACACGCGGAAGTGGGCTGGGAGAAACTGAAGGCGGCGCGGCATGAACTGGCTTTGGCCTATCGCAAGTTCGAGGATCTCTCCCCCGAAAACCCTTCCAACGAACCGTGGGCCAGATTGCTCGGCCAAATCGCGGAAGCGAACATTCCCGATTACAAAGCCAAGGCCGAGGCCGAACGTAAACGGTGGGAGCAACTCTTCCGCAGCAACGTCCTCCAGCGGATGGACCAGGCATTGAGGCGAGTGAACGAGACAATTGTATTGCTCAACGACCATTTAAAGCAACCCATCGGTAACGACCGGTACCAGATTGAGCGCCGACAGAATCCGGACTTTCGGCTTTATCGTCAGCTCATCGATCTGAATGCGCAATTTCAGGACGACGGATTGTTCTACCAGGCCGTACAGGGCCCACTCCAAGGCGCGTTAGACCACTTCTTGAACGTGTTGACGAGCGAACAGGACAGTGCCGAAGCATCACATCTTTTGGACTATCGCCAGTATTTCGATTATGACCTTCTCGTGTGGGACTCGCGCGATGCAGAGTCAAAACCTGTGAGCGTGGACAAGCAGAGCGGCAAGATGAGCGGCGGTGAAAACCAGTCGCCGTATTTCGTCGCCATTCTGGCAAGTTACTTGCGCGCCTATAAACGGCACGAACGGCGGTGGAACGACCCGTCACTCGCGCTTGTGCCAATTGATGAAGCCTTCTCCAAAATGGATACAGGACGCATCAAGGACTGCATCGAAGCCATAAAAGCGCTCGACCTCCAAGGGTCTTTCTCGATGAGCACTGGCAATGTGCCGGCCGCATTCAGTTTGTGCGACCAACTGATCGTGGTGTCGCGGCACGAGGAACGGCGCGGTAACCGAACTCATATCCGAAATGTCCCGGTCAACATTCTTCGGAACTCGGACGAAGGACGTGAATGGATGAACGAGCACGCCTGAGTTTTGAAACTTCAATCTCCAGTTCTCCAGAGTTTGGCCCGGCTCTATGCTGAGTCGAAGGCAGGGAGAACGGGTGCTGGCCAGCGTGATTTCCTCGTGGATCTCAAGAAACTGTTAAGCGCTGCCGGTTGCCAGGACGGGGATGATCGTGGCACCGCCATTCGCCAACTCCGCGAGTTGGATGGCTCGCTCCTCCACCTGGAAGGTCCACGTCGTGACTCAGATATCATTCATCAAGTGCGGTTTGCTCCCGCCAATGAGGCGAAACTCTTCGCCTTGCTCGAAACTCCATCCCCCACGAGCCGGCGGGAAATTCTGGCCAGGCAGTTTTCCGAGGCGACCCGGGCAGAGGTTCCTGAAAGCTGGCGCGGGTCATGGCAAAAGTTCTGCCGTGATTTCGCAGAGTCCGCATTGCGAGGAAGCGCGATTGCTCCTTTCTCCCGGGATGATTTGGAGGGTAATGCTCAATTACTGGCCCTCGTTCCTCTCTTGCTTTTATGGCATCAAAAAGGCGAAGAATCGCTCTTGCGGTTTGCGAGTTGTGTTTTAACGGGCAATTCAAAGCGCCTGGGAGACCTGGCCGCAGAAGGCTCTGACGGTCGGCATACTGGAAAACTTGGTGCAATCCTGAATCGTGTCACAGACGGGAAGCTCCAATGCCTTGAGGATGCCGGCATTTCGCAGTGGCCGAGATTTGTTCTTGTTCATGGCCCTCTGCGCCTGTTGCTCGATCATGACTCGCTGAACTTTGGCATGCTTCGGGGTCCGGTGCGTTTGTCGGATACGGACATAACCCATGCCTCAACAATCGAAACGAGTGCGCTCCGATGCCTAACCGTGGAAAACGAAACCAGCTTCCACGAGTTGGCAAAGCTGGAGTCTGGCGAACTTCTGGTTTGTACCAGTTATCCCGGGTCCGCGACGTTGGCCTTCCTTGAGAAGCTCCCGAGCACTTTGGAATTCTGGCATTTTGGGGACAGCGATCCCGAGGGTTTCGATATTCTCCGCGACTTGCGCGAGCGCTCCGGCCGGCCATTTCGGTCTTTGCACATGAAATGGCGCCCCTCTGCTTCCTGCGGGCGCCTCGAGCCAAAAGAGAAGCGGCTCCTTCAGTCGTTGATTGGCTCCGCGTCGATGCAAACCGAACTCGAAACCCTCAAGCGCATACTGGATGAAGGAACCAAAGGCAACTTCGAGCAGGAGTCTCTTGGGAAACCTCAGCGCAGAAACTGGCCGTTCTATGATTGAGCGATTCCACAACTCCTGACATGGGCGTCAGGAGTTGAATCACCGGCCAGGTACTGAGAGAATAGGTCGGCGATTCATCATGCATATACCAGATGGGTTTATTGACGGGAAGACGGCGGCGACGACCGTGGTGCTGTCAGCGCTCGGCGTTGGGCTGGCGCTGCGGCAGGTCCGGCGCAGGCTGCCGCCGCGGCGCGTGCCGCTGCTGGGTCTGGCGGCGGCGTTCCTGTTTGCGGCGCAGATGGTCAATTTCCCGGTGGCTGGCGGAACTTCGGGGCACTTGGTGGGGGGCGTGCTCGTGGCGGCGTTGCTCGGCCCAAGCGCGGCCATCGTGGTGCTGACGACAGTGTTGATCGTGCAATGTTTCCTGTTCGCGGACGGAGGGGTTCTGGCGCTGGGCGCGAACATTTTTAACATGGCCATTCTCGGCGCCGCCGGAGGGTACGGCATTTATCGCCTGGTCTGCGCTGGGTTGCCGGGCATGCGGGGCCGGGTGGCGGCGATTGCGTTCTCGGCTTGGTGCTCGACGGTGCTGGGGTCGATCAGTTGCGCGGGGCAGCTCGCGTGGTCAGGCACAGTGGCCTGGCCGGCGGGTTTCACGGCGATGGCGACGGTGCATATCCTGATTGGAATCGGGGAGGGGCTGATCAGCGCGCTGGCTTTTCTCGCGATCCAGCGCATGCGTCCCGACCTGGTCAATGAGAGCAGCGGACCGGGTCAGCCCGGGGTTTGGGGTGAGTTCGCGCGCTACGGTTTGCTGGCGGCGCTGGGAGTGGCGGTCTTCGTGGTCCCGTTCGCGTGCCCGTGGCCGGATGGTCTCGAATCGGTGGCGGCGAAGCTTGGGTTTGAGCACAAAGCGACTGAACCGGTGCTGGCCGCCCCGGCTTCGGGCTACCGGGTGCCGGGGGTGCATTGGGCTGCCGGGGCCACTGCCATGGCCGGAGCCGCAGGGGTGGTGGTCGTTTTTGTGTTGGCGCTCGTGCTGGCCCGGTCGCTGGTGCCTGAACCCGAAGCTCATGGGAGGTCTAACAAGCCATGATTGACCATTGGGTAGGCCATCATCACAGCCGGCTGGAAAGCCCGATGTTCCGGTTGCCTGCAGCTCTCAAGCTTGGTGCGGCACTGGTGATTATTGTGGGCACTGTGGTTGCCAGGCCCTGGTGGGTGGGTTGGTTCGTCGGAGCGGCTTTGTTGCTGGCCGTGACGGTCGTTCTGAGCCGGATTCCCCCGCTCTTTCTGTTGAAGCGGCTGGCCTGGCTGTCGCCGTTGGTGCTGAGCGTGGCGCTGGTTAACGCGGTGCAGCCTGCGGCGCGCGGAAGCTGGGTGGTTGTGGCGGTGAAGAGCACCATTTGTCTCCTCACGGTGACCGTGGTGGCGAACACAACGCCGTTCAGCAAGATACTGCGGGTTCTCAGACGGATTCGCGTGCCGGACCTCCTCATCACCACGATTGCGCTTATGCACCGCTACCTGTTCGTCCTGGCAGAGGAAGCGGAGCGGATGCGCCGCGCGCGTGCCAGCCGCACCTTCACGCGCCGCCGCCGCGCTCGATGGCAGACGTTGTCCACCGTC